>CAZMJQ010000367.1:0-4867 GCA_964566475.1 uncultured Propylenella sp.
GCCAGAAGGTCCGTGAAGGCCATCTTGCGGCTGGCGAAGATCGTCCCGCTGGTGACTGAGAACTGGTGACGGCACTCCGCGGCGCGGCACTTGAACTTCCGGCGCGTGGTGATCGCGTAGCCGTCGATAGAGCCGCAGCGCAGGCAGATCGGCTCCCCGCCCGTCTCGTTCCAGCGGATGCGGCAGAAGGTGCTGTAAGCCTCATCCTCGCCCGCAGCGAAGATCGACCGGAGGCTGAGGGTCCGGGCTGCGGCTGAGAGAAGGAAATGCTGGGCCATTTGTCATCGCTTCCAATGGTGTTCGCCGCTGGATATAACGATATACATAGCAGGATGCAAGGACTATTATCATCGCAAGTGATGATTATTTGAGGTCCGGCAAATGGCTGTGAACACGTTCAAGGATAACCCCGTCACGCGGGAATACGAGACGAAGGCGAAGAACCTCCTGAAAGGCGAGTTGAAGCGACGGGGCGTCACCTATGCGCAGCTCGCGGAAAAGCTAGGGGAGATCGGCGTGCAGGAGACAGACCGGAATTTGAACAATAAGATCAGCCGTGGGGGATTCTCAGCGGCTTTCTTGTTGCAATGCCTGGACGCCATTGGCTCATCGTCTTTGCGGCTGGACTAGCCTTCCTAGGCGTCATCTACGGCGTCCCCACGCTATATGGAGAGTACCAGCACGCCAGCCGCACCGAGAACGCCGCCACTCAAGAATATGAGCAATCCAAGCGGATCGTTCCCTTCGGTCCGACGGCGGAGGGCCAATACGCTAATCCAGAAGCCTATAGGAATGAGTGGCGCGCCGAGCGCGATCTTCGCGCCCAAGACCGTATGGCCTTCTGGACGATGGTTATGGGGCTGGCTACCGTCACCGCTGTACTGCTTCTGGCCGCCACTCTTTGGGAAACCCGAAAAGCTGGCAAGGCGGCTGGCGTAATGGCCGACCAAGCTAGAAACACGACGGAAGCCGCTATCGCCTCCGCTGGATGGGCCGAGGAATCGACTAAACTCAGCCGGGATGCGCTTCTGGCCGATCAACGGGCGTGGATCGTTATAGAGCTTTCGTTTGATGAAGATTTTATGATCTATGAGGGTGAGGCACATCTTAGCGTTGTTGTTAGGGCCACAAATATAGGCAAAACACCAGCTCTCTATGTTCACACCGATATTGATATGACCTTTGGAGGAGATGCAGATGTCTTGCGCGATACAATGCGCACTGAGAATAGTTCTCGCAGAGCCCGCATAGGGCGCATCATCCTCCCACAGCAATCCTACGAGCGTCCCTATACTCTTACTGCCGCTGAACCTGAGCGGGGAGGGAAGTTGCATATAACCCCTTATGTTATCGTCTGTACAACATACGAGATTTGGGGTGATGAACGCCGTCACCAAACGGCCCTGATTTACTATGTCAGTAGGGGCGCTGATCGAAGAATTGAGGACTTCATTGCCGCCGAAGAATGGATCGTCGCCGCTAGCGAGCTTCAAGCCCACGTCGTGCTCGGCGGCTTCGCTGACTGACGAAACCATGAGGCAGATCGCGGCCAGCGCCGCCCGCGCCCACACGGCGCGGCTCCCTAACTATAGCCCTCCCTAGGCGCAGGCGGTCCGATTCCCATGATAGAAACCACTTGCGCCACACAATCCCAGGATGCACATTCTTCGGCGGAGGATTGCGAGTGGGGGATTAGATGCCGAAAAGAAAAACAGCCGAAGAGCTGGCGTCCGAACTTGCTCGGATGCGCGTGACCGCACTCAGAAGTGGATTTGCACTTCTCGCCTACATTCTGGACATGGCCCGCATGGAGGCCGAAGAGATCGGAAAGCCACCTAGCCCGAACGGTCATGACTGACGTCCCGGGCCTTGGTGCGCTTGATACATAAGGCCGGGAAATTCTATGCCAGGGCTCTACGCCCGCTGAGAAAGAAGCATGTCCTCCCGCCCCGTCCGCATCCTGATCCTCGGCACCGGCGCCATGGCCGAGCGCCACGTGCACTTCTTCGGCGAGATCGAGGACTGCCGCATCGTGGCCGCGGTCGATATCTCGGAGGCGCGGCTGAAGGCGTTCTGCGGTCAGCACGGCATCCCCAAATACTTCACCGATCTGGACGAGGCGATCGCGTGGGGCGGCTTCGACGCGGTCACCAACATCACGCCCGACGCGGTGCATCACTCCACCGTCATGACCCTGGCGGAAACGGGAAAGCCAATCCTCTGCGAGAAGCCGCTGGCGCCGACCTATCCGCTGGCGCTTGAGATGACGGAGGCTGTGGAGCGGCGCGGCATCGTCAACATGGTCAACCTGCGCTACCGCGGCCTGCCGGTGATGCAGATGGCGAGAGCTTTGGTCGAGGACGGCATGATCGGCGACGTCCGCCACATCGACGCCGCGTTCCTCCACTCCTGGCTGGTCGGGACGCATTGGGGCGACTGGCGCACGGAGGAGCGCTGGCTCTGGCGACTCTCCTCGGCGCACGGCAGCAAAGGCGTGCTCGGCGACCTCGGCATCCACATCCTCGACTTCGCCTGCTACGTCGCCGACCAGATGCCGGCCTCCATCCACTGCCGCCTCAAGACCTTTCCAAAGGCGGAAGGCGAGGTGATCGGCGTCTATGGCCTCGACGCCAACGACAGCTTTGTCATGTCGGTGGAGTTCGACGGCGGCGCGCTCGGGGTGGTCCATGCCACCCGCTGGGCGCCCGGCTACGCCAACGCGCAGAAGGTCGCCGTCTACGGCACGCGCGGCGGGCTGGAGATATGGTTCGAGAGCGAAAAGATGGGACTGCGGGTCTGCGCCGGCGCGGACGTGCACGCACAGACATGGCGCGAGGTCGACTGCCCGCCGGTGCCGAACACCTACCGCAACTTCATCGACGCGGTGAAGAGCGGCGAGAACCTGGAGCCGAGCTTCCGCTACGCCACCGAGCTGCAGCACGTGCTCGATCTGGCGTTCGAATCGGACCGCCTCGGCAAGGCGCTGCCGGTGCGCCCCGCGCCGGAGCCGGCGGAGGCGCAACCGGCATAGCGGCGTCAGGCGGCGTTCTGTCGGGCGGGCACGTAATCCGGGAAGTGCCGCGGCGTGATCTCGATGGAAGCTTCCGAGAAAATCACCGTGGCGAGGAAGCTCTGCCCCTCCTCCGACACGCTGATGCTGCGGATATCCAGCGGACCGTGGGCGCTGAAGTCCCTCAGCCACTCCGAGGCAGCGTCCCGCGCGGCGCGGGGGCTGTCTCCTGGAAACGATCTGCGCTGCTCGGGCGCGTCGCTCATCGTGCTCACGGGCGAATCCCTCCGAGTCTAAGATGTCGATCGCCCATGATTCGCTCGGATAAGTTTAGCCGGCGTTAACCACACTGTCCCGCCGCATCGGAATTGCCCTGCCCCATACGGCCGTCGAAGCGGAATAAATCGCGCCGATGCGGCGTCGTACATGTCGAGAACACTGAAATGCCCTCGAACAGCTGGCTTCGTCGACGGCGCCGCCTCTGCGCCGCCGATTGTGAATGGCGTTTTCGTCCAATGAGATGTCTCCTACTATTGGAGCGGGGTATGAAACGGCCCGGCCTTTCTGGCACGTGACGCGGGCGGCGGGGTCTGGCACGTTGCCAAGCTTCCGGGCGCATGCTCGGGTGGTGTGCGTTCGCGCCGGGTCGGTGCGGCAGGCAGGGAGGAAAAGGCGGCGCGATGGGGGTCGACCGGCGGGAACTGGCCCGGCTTATTCCTCAGCTCAGGCGCTACGCGCGCGGCCTGGAGAGCGACGGGGCGGCGGCCGACGATATGGTGCAGGACTGCCTGACCCTTGCCCTCGATCGGGAGGCGCAGTTCCGCGGCGGCAACCTCGCCGCATGGGTGTTCACCATCCTCTCCAACCTCGGGCGGTCGAGGTACCGCTCGCAGCGCCGGGCGCCCATGATGCTGCCCCTCGAAGACGTGGGCGATGAGGGAAGCGATCCCGCCATGCGCCTCGCGATATTCAACGCCCTCGAGACCCTGCCCGACGATCAGCGCAAGGCCCTCCTTCTCACGGCGGTGGAGGGATTCTCGTACCGTGAGGTCGCCGACATGTTCGGTGTGCCCATCGGAACGGTGATGTCGCGCATCTGGCGCGCCCGCGCGGCGCTCGCGGAGACTCTCGGCGGGACCTCCCCGGTGCCGTTCAGGAGAGTGAAATGACCGCCGGCAACGGCGCGGCCGCCGTGTCAAACGAAGAGCTGGTGGCCTTCGTCGACGGCCACCTCGATGGCACGCGCGCCGCGGAGGTCGAGGCATGGCTGACGGCGCACCCGGAGGAGGCGAAGCTCGTCACCGACTGGCGCCGGCAGACCGGGCTCCTGAAGGCGGCGCTCGATCCGGTGGCGGCCGAGCCGGTCCCCGCCGCGCTGTCGGACGTGGTGCGGGGCCGCCGCGGGAGGCGCCCGGCGGTCTGGATCGCAGCGAGCGCAGCAGCCGCGGCGATTGTCGCGTTCCCCCTCGGCATGGCGCTCGGCTGGTACCTGACCGCATCGCAGATGATGGTGGACAAAGGCGAGAAGCTCGCCGAGACCGGCATCTCGGCATACCGGGTCTACAGCGCGGAGGTGCGTCACCCCGTCGAAGTCTGGGCGGAGGAGGAAGAGCACCTCGTCCGGTGGCTGACCAAGCGGCTCGGCGTGCCGGTCAAGGCGCCCGACCTTTCGCGCAACGGCCTGAAGCTGGTCGGAGGGCGGCTCCTGGTGGAGGAAGACATGCCCCAGGCGCTCCTCATGTACGAGGACCAGACGGGCCGCCGTTTCACGCTCCTCGTCGAGCACATCGCCGATGGACGTCAGACCGCGTTCCGCTACATGGAGAAGAACGACGCTGGCGCCTTCTACTGGGTGGA
>CAZMJQ010000368.1:0-3550 GCA_964566475.1 uncultured Propylenella sp.
GCGCCGGGCGCCACGATGCTCCTCGTCGAGGCGGTGATCTTCGGTCGCGCCGCGCGCGGCGAGGTCATGCGTTCGGGCGCATTTTCCGACCGCTGGCGCATCCGGCGGCAGGGCCGGCTGCTCTTCGCCGACGATCTGCGCTTCGATTGGGCAGATGGCGATCCGCTGGGCGGGCCGGCGACGCTCGCCGGCGCGGGCGCCATGGCGACAGTCCTTCTCGTGTGCGACGACCCGGAGAGGCACTTGGAGCCGCTGCGCAATGTGCTCGGCGAGGCTGGCGGCGCGAGCTCGTTCAATGGCAAGCTTCTTGCTCGCGTCACCGCCGAGGGCGGCGCGGCGCTGCGCCGGGTACTCATCCCCGGGCTCGTCGAGCTGCTCGACGGCGCCGCCCTCCCCAGAATCTGGCAGATCTGACATGAACCTGACCCCGCGCGAAAAAGACAAGCTCCTGATCGCGACCGCCGCGATGGTCGCCCGGCGGCGGCTGGAGCGCGGGGTGCAGCTGAACCACCCGGAGGCGATCGCGCTCATCACGGACTTCGTGGTGGAGGGGGCGCGCGACGGGCGCTCCGTCGCCGAGCTGATGGAGGCGGGCGCGCACGTCATCACCCGCGCGCAGGTGATGGAGGGAGTTGCGGAGATGATCCACGACGTGCAGGTGGAGGCGACGTTTCCCGACGGTACCAAGCTTGTCACCGTGCATGAGCCGATAAGGTGAGCGGCATGATCCCCGGTGAAGTGTTTCCCGCGTCAGGCGAGATTGAGCTTAACGCCGGCGCAGAGACGGTAACGCTCGCCGTCGCCAATACCGGCGACCGGCCGGTGCAGGTGGGCTCGCACTACCATTTCTTCGAGGCGAACACGGCGCTTACCTTCGAGCGGGAGAAAGCGCGCGGCATGCGCCTCGATATCCCCGCCGGCACGGCGGTGCGCTTCGAGCCGGGGCAGACGCGCGAGGTGACGCTGGTGCCCTATGGCGGGGCGCGCAAGGTCTACGGCTTCAATCAGAAGGTCATGGGCAAGCTTTGAGCCTCGCCCCCCGCAGCAGGCGGCCGCAGGGTCTCGGGCCGCCTTGCTTGAAGAGCCTGCCGTCAGCCTCCCCGGGTGATCAGCGTAAGCGTCCCGTCGGGGCTCATCGCGGCGGCGATCACGATGTCGGAGGTGACGCCTGCCGACGCCAGCGCAGCGGCGGCCATCTCGTGCGCGTCGATGGAGGCGCGCATGTTCTCCAGATCGGCCTCTGTCGACTGCTCCGCTGCGGTGGTCACCTGGGTCTGCACCTCCGGCGGCAACTCTGCGAGATCGACAACCTCCACCTTGGTGATGGCCGGGGCCTGCTGCGTCTGGGGCTGCTGCGCTTCGGGCGCCGGGGCGCCGCTCTGCGCAAAGGCGGGCGGCGCGACTGCAAACATGGCCGCGGCGGCGATCATCATGATGCGCATGGGAGTTCCTCTCTGAATCGGTGAATCGTCGGTTCGCGATGGAGCGGCCGACTGCACATGCGCAATGCGTTCCCAGGCTGTCTGGGAAGGGGCGATTTCGCGATGATGTCGCGTCGGCATTGTGCGTTTCCCTGTGACGCCTAATAATCGGCGGCAATGCCATGCGGGCAGAGGAGGACGATCATGTGCCATCACTGTGTAGTGGAATCCGTGAAGGCGAGGATGCTGAGCCGCCGCGACCTGTTCCGCGGCGCGGCGGCAGGAGCGGCCGTGGCGAGCGTGGGAGGTCTCGCGTCGAGCGGCCCGGCGCTGGCGCAAGGCATGTCGCGGGCCGTCGACCTGACGCATGAGCTGCACGAGGGCTTTCCGACCTATTTCGGCGAGCAGCAGTTCTTCATGGAGCAGAAGTTCAAGTTCGCCGACGACGGCTTCAACCTGTTCGAGCTTCGCGTGAACGAGCACACCGGCACGCACATGGATGCGCCGCTGCATTTCTCGGCGGACGGACAGAGCGTCGCGGAAATGCCGGTGGAGAATCTCGTGGCGCCGCTCGCGATCATTGATATCCGCGAGAAGGCGGAAGGGGATGCGGACGCGCAGGTGACGCCGGAGGACATCCAGGCCTGGATCGACGCCAACGGACCGCTGCCGGAGCGCTGCTGCGTTGCGATGAGCTCCGGCTGGGATGCAAAGGTGAGCGGAGACGGCTTCCGAAATGTGGGCTCGGACGAGAAGATGCATTTTCCCGGCTTCCACGTGGAGGCCGTGCAGATGCTGATGGAGGAATCGACCGCAATCGGCATCGCGGTCGACACACTGTCGCTCGACTTCGGCATCTCGCCGGACTTCGCGACGCATTATGCGTGGCTGCCGACCAACCGGTGGGGGCTGGAAGCCGTCGCCAACCTGTCGGAGCTGCCGGCCTCGGGCGCGACCATCATCGCCGGCGCGCCGAAGAACCGCGGCGGCACCGGCGGGCCGAGCCGGGTCATCGCGCTGGTGTAACCAGTGGAACGGCCGGCCCGGCAGACGGGCCGGCCGACACGCCGAGGGGAACGCGATGGCGACGGTCCGGCTGATAACGGACGAAGAGGCCACTGAGGAGGTGCGGGCCGTCTTCGACGACATCCGCGCCACTCGCGGCACCGACTACGTCAACAATTTCTGGCGCGCGCTCGCGGTCGATCCGGCGCAGCTTGAGAGCGTCTGGGCCGAGGTGAAGGCGGTCATGTCCGGCCCCGGCGCGCTCGATCCGCTCACGCGGGAGATGATTTACATCGCGGTCTCCACCGCCAACGCCTGCGGCTACTGCGCCCACTCCCATACGGCATCGGCACGGGCCAAGGGGATGACGGACGACGAGTACCGGCAGCTCCTGGCGGTCATTGCGCTCGCGGGACGCACCAATCACCTGGCAAACGCGCTTCAGGTTCCGGTCGACGCGGCGTTCCACGCGAATGCCGGTCTCGACGGGTGACGCGATCGTTGGTATTAAACGTTCTCTTTATGTTCTGGAGTGCTGAGACATGAGCGAACTGTCCTATACCGGCGGCTGCCATTGCGGCGCCGTGCGCTACGAGGCGACGGCCGACATCGCCCAGGGCGTGACGTGCAACTGCTCGCGCTGCTCCAAGCTCGGCTGGATCGTGACGTTCACGCCGGCCGCGAACTTCAAGCTGCTGCAGGGCGAGGACAGCCTGACCGACTACCGGTTCAACAAGAAGGCGATCCGGCATGTTTTTTGCAGGACCTGCGGCATCGAAAGCTTCGCCCTCGGATCGATGCCCGACGGAAGTCCCATCGCCGCCATCAACGTGAACTGCTTGGACGGCGTCGACACGACGACGCTGAGTCCCGGCCGTTACGATGGCGCGAGTGCCTGACGTGGACTTTGACAAGCGCGCATCGGCTCCTTACATTATAGTAGGAATGTAAGGAGAGACGCTGTGGAGTATTCAGCGACGTTGACTTCCAAGGGCCAGATCACATTGCCGAGCCGCATGCGAAAGGCGCTTGGACTGAAAGCCGGCGACACGATCGATTTCGTCGAAGATGAGGAGGGCGGGTATCGGATCAAGCCGCGCAGGCATTGCTTTGCCGATCTTCGT
>CAZMJQ010000369.1:0-2724 GCA_964566475.1 uncultured Propylenella sp.
GTCATCGGCGAGGCGCCGGGCGTGCGCGGCGCCTATCTCGGATTCGGCCATCACCATGTCGGACTGACCGGCGGGCCCAGGACCGGGCGCCTGCTGGCGCAGCTTATATCCGGGCAGCGACCGAACATAGACCTTGCGCCCTACGCGCCTTCGCGGTTCCAATAGCGGTTACTGTAACGAGGGAGAGGACAGGATGATCCACGCACGAGCCCTGCTGGCGGCGACGGCCGCTACCGCACTATCGGCACCCGCCCTTGCGGAGACCTGGGACATGCCGCTCGCCTACCCGGCGACGAACTACCATTCGGAGACGGCGGCGAGCTTCGGGACATGCGTCGCCGAGGCCACCGACAACGCCATCGAGATCGTCACCCACCCGAACGGCTCGCTGTTCGGCGGCAACGACATCAAGCGCGCCGTGCAGACCGGACAGGCGCCGATCGGCGAGCGGCTGCTTTCCGCGCATGCCAACGAGAACGCGCTGTTCGGCTACGATTCCATCCCCTTCCTCGCCACCTCGTTCGACGACGCGAAGAAGCTGGCGGAAGCCGCAACGCCGCAAATCGAAGAGCTTCTGGACAGCCAGAACCTCGTCTACCTCTACTCGACGCCGTGGCCGCCGCAGGGGCTCTACGCCAACAAGGAGGTGAACTCCGCCGCGGACCTGCAGGGGGTGAAGTTCCGCGCCTACAACGCCGCCACCGCGCGCCTCGCGGAACTCGCCGGCATGCAGCCGGTGCAGGTGGAGGCGGCCGAGCTTTCGCAAGCGCTGGCGACCGGCGTGGCGGAGTCGTTCATCTCGTCGGGCGCGACCGGCTATGACGAGAAGGTGTGGGAGCATCTGAGCAACTTCTACGAGGTCGACGCCTGGCTTCCGCGCAACACCGTCTTTGCCAACAAGGACGCCTGGGAGGGCCTCTCCGAGGAGCAGCGCCAGGCGATGCGCGATTGCGCCGCAGAGGCCGCCGAGGAAGGCTTCAACAAGGCGGTGGAGCTCACGCAGTTCTATCTCGACGGGCTCAAGGAAGGCGGCATGACCGTCCAGCCGCCGGGCGACCAGCTCAGGGCCGACCTGGCAGGGTTCGGCGAGACCATGACCTCCGAGTGGCTTGAGCAGACCGGCGAGCAGGGTCAGGCGGTCGTCGACGCATTCAAATCGATGTAGCGTCCCTTCCCATGCAGCCGACGGCGCGTACCTTCGCTCGCGCCGCCGGCTGCCCTCGATTGCGGAAATCCGATAATGAGCTTGCGGACCTCCACTGAGGGCGGACAGCGGGGCCGGCCAGGGCTTGCCCGCAGGATTCGCCGTTCGCGGGCGAGGCGCGGGAGCTGATGCGCGCGCTCCGCAGGGGCCTGGATGCGCTGTATTTCGGGTGCGGGCTGGTCGCCGCCTTCTTCCTGGTCCTCATGCTCCTCATCATCGTGGCGCAGATGGTGGCGCGCTGGACCGGTTACGTCTTCCCCGGCGCGACCTCCTATGCCGGCTATGCCATGGCCGCAGCTTCCTTCTTCGCGCTGGCGCATGCGCTGAGCCGTGGAGCGCACATCCGCGTCAGCCTGCTGCTGAAGGCGGTCGGCGGCTATCGCCGCTGGCTGGAGCTGTGGTGCTTCGCCATCGGCGCGGGGCTCGCCTGGTTCCTGGCCCGCTACGCGGTGAAGGCGGTGCAATGGTCGTGGATGCTCGGCGACGTCAGCCAGGGCCAGGACGCGACGCCGCTCTGGATACCGCAGCTCGCCATGGCGGCGGGGTCGATCGTCTTCGCGGTCGCCGTGACCGACCATCTCGCGCGCCTCATCTTCGCGGGCGATCACGGGATCCGCGCCGAGACGGTCGAACAGAGCCACGGCGAGTAGATGGAACAGCTCGCCCCGATCGTCATCTTCCTGTTCGTGCTGTTCCTGCTGCTCGGCACCGGCGTGTGGGTGGGCCTCGCGCTCCTCGGCGTCGCGCTGGTCGGTATGGAGCTCTTCACCGTCCGCCCGGCCGGCGACGCGATGATCACCATCATCTGGACGGCCTCGTCCTCGTGGACGCTGACGGCCCTGCCGCTCTTCATCTGGATGGGCGAGATCCTCTACCGCACGCGGCTTTCCGAAGACATGTTCCGCGGCCTGTCGCCGTGGATGGCGGGCCTGCCGGGTGGGCTGATCCACACCAACATCGTCGGCTGCACGGTCTTCGCCGCGGTGTCCGGCTCCTCGGCGGCGACGCTGACGACGGTCGGCAAGATGTCGATCCCCGAGCTCAGGAAGCGCGGCTATCCGGAGCGGCTCATCATCGGCACGCTCGCCGGCGCGGCGACGCTCGGGCTGATGATCCCGCCGTCGCTGACGCTCATCGTCTACGGCGTGACCGTGCGGGAATCGATCTCCCGGTTGTTCATGGCGGGGATCCTGCCGGGCCTCGTGCTCGCCGGCCTCTTCATGGGCTACGTGGCGATCCGCTCCTTCATGCGCGTCGACCCGCCGGCCGCCGCCGAGCCGCGCATGAGCCTGGCGGACAAGCTCCGCAACTCGCGCTTTCTCATCCCGGTCGTCCTGCTCATCATCGTGGTGATCGGATCGATGTACACCGGCTATGCGACCGCGACCGAAGCGGCCGCCTTCGGCGTGATCGGCGCGCTGGTCATGGCGGCGACTCAGGGGTCGCTCACCTGGGCCACCTTCACCGAGAGCCTGATGGGCGCCACGCGGACATCCGCGATGATCGCGCTGATCCTGGCG
>CAZMJQ010000370.1:0-3651 GCA_964566475.1 uncultured Propylenella sp.
TCGAAGGACGAGGAGCGCTTGCCGAAGCCGCGCGCGTTCACCGTCAGCACGAACTGCTCCGATGCCCCCATCTCGGCGTAGCGCTCCGAGGAGAGGTTCATCTCGGCGGCTTCCTCCTCCAGCTCGGCGGCCTCCACGACGGCGTCCTCCTCCGCCTCGGGCTCCTCGCCGGTCGCGGCGCGGCGGATGGCGGTCGCCTGCTTGAGGTAGAGCACGCGCTCTGCCGCGCTCGCCTCGAAATGATGCAGGATGGAAAGCGAGATCAGGCGGTCGGCCTTGCCGAGCGAGATGCCGCGCACGCCCATGGAGTCGCGGCCCTTGAAGACGCGCACGTCGGTAACCGGAAAGCGGATGCACTGGCCCGCCGCGGTCGTCAGCAGCACGTCGTCGTGCTCCGTGCACGTCTCCACCCCCACGATGCCATCCGCGGGGTCGTCCAGCTTCATGGCGATCTTGCCGTTGCGGTTCACCTGCGTGAAGTCGGAGAGCTTGTTGCGCCGGACGGTACCGCGCGTCGTTGCGAACACGACGTCGAACTCCGCCCAGGTCGCCTCGTCCTCCGGCAGCGGCAGGATGGAGGTGATGCGCTCGCCCTGCGAGAGCGGCAGCAGGTTGACCAGCGCCTTGCCGCGCCCCTGCGGCGCGGCAAGCGGCAGCCGCCATACCTTCATCTTGTAGACCATGCCGCGCGAGGAGAAGAACAGCACCGGCGTGTGCGTGTTCGCCACGAAGAGCTTGGTGACGAAGTCCTCCTCGCGCGTCGCCATGCCCGAGCGGCCCTTGCCGCCGCGCCGCTGCGCCCGGTAGTCGGAGAGCGGCACGCGCTTGATGTAGCCGGCGTGGCTGAAGGTGACGACCATGTCCTCGCGCTGGATGAGATCCTCGTCCTCCAGCTCGCCTTCCGCCTCCACGATCTCGGTGCGGCGCGGCGTGGCGAACTGCTCGCGGACGGCGCTGAGCTCGTCCTTGACGATGGTCAGGATGCGGGCGCGCGAGCCGAGGATGTCGAGGTAGTCGCGAATCTCCGCCGCAAGCTTCTCCAGCTCCTCGGCGATCTCGTCGCGCCCGAGCGCGGTCAGGCGCTGCAGGCGCAGGTCGAGGATGGCGCGCGCCTGCTCCTCGGAGAGCACGTAGGTGCCGTCCTCGGCGATCAGGTGGCGCGGATCGGCGATGAGCTGCACCAGCGGCGCGATGTCGGCGGCCGGCCAGCGCCGCGTCATCAGCTGCTCGCGCGCCGTCTGCGGGTCGGGCGCGGCGCGGATCAGCGCGATCACCTCGTCGATGTTGGCCACCGCGATGGCGAGGCCCACCAGCACGTGGGCGCGGTCGCGCGCCTTGGAGAGCAGGAACTTGATGCGGCGGCTAACGACGTCTTCGCGGAAGGCGACGAAGTTGACGAGGATGTCCTTCAGCCCGAGCAGCTCCGGGCGTCCGCCGTTCAGCGCCACCGTGTTGACGCCGAAGCTCGTCTGCAGGGCCGTGAAGCGGTAGAGCTGGTTCAGCACCACGTCGCCGACGGCGTCGCGCTTCAGCTCGATCACGACGCGCACGCCGTCGCGGTCGGACTCGTCGCGGATGTCGGAGATGCCCTCGATGCGCTTGTCGCGCACCAGCTCGGCCATCTTCTCCTGCATCGTCGCCTTGTTCACCTGGTAGGGCACCTCGGTGACGATGATCGCCTCGCGGTCCTTGCGCACCGTCTCGAAGCCCACCTTGGCGCGCATGACGACGGAGCCGCGGCCGGTCTCGTAGGCGGAGCGGATGCCGGAGCGGCCGAGGATGATGCCGCCCGTCGGGAAATCCGGGCCCTTGATGTGTTCCATCAGGTCCGGCACGCCGAGATGCGGGTCGTCGATCAGCGCGATCGTCGCGTCGATCACCTCGCCGAGATTGTGCGGCGGGATGTTGGTCGCCATGCCGACGGCGATCCCGCCGGCGCCGTTCACCAGGATATTGGGGAAGCTCGCCGGGAGGACGACCGGCTCCTTGATCGTATCGTCGTAGTTGTTGCGGAAGTCGACAGTGCGCTTGTCGAGGTCCTCCAGGAGCGAATGCGCCGATCGGTCGAGCCGCACCTCCGTGTACCGCATGGCCGCCGGGGGGTCGCCGTCGAGCGAGCCGAAATTGCCCTGCCCGTCGATCAGCGGCACGCGCATGGAGAAGTCCTGCGCCATGCGCACCAGCGCGTCGTAGATCGCCTGGTCGCCGTGCGGATGGTACTTGCCCATCACCTCGCCCACGACGCCGGCCGACTTCCTGTAGGACTTGTTCCAGTCCATGCCCATCTCGTGCATGGCGTAGAGGATGCGCCGGTGCACCGGCTTCAGCCCGTCGCGCACGTCGGGCAGCGCCCGGGAGACGATCACGCTCATGGCGTAATCGACGTAGGAGCGCCGCATCTCGTCGGTGATCGATATCGGCTTTATGTCGCCGTCGCGGTCGAGCGGCGGGGTCTTGTTGTTGTCGTCAGCCAAGGGAGGAATCGCCGTCTGGTTGGATGCCTGGGTTCTAGCCCATTCCGGCGCCGAACGCGACTCGGACAGGCACAAAATAACGCTTCTGTTTCAATCCTTTAGAAGGACGCTGTTGGTAATCTCCCGCCCGTCAGGCGGGCCCCGCGAAGAGCCTCGCATCGGCGCCCAGACGCGCCTCCATCCAGCGCCTTCGCGAAGCCGATTTCGGCAGCAGGAAACACCCGTCCCGCTCGCCCGTCACCGGGTCTTCTCCCATATAGGAAAGGACGGGCTGGTCCGGTAGGTAGCGCGTCAGCCGCGCGGCGAAATCCGCACCGTAGACCCGGTAATGGCCGTGCTTCTCAGGCTTGGGAAAACTCCAGTCGCGCGTCGTCTCCTCGCGGAACGGGTCGGGCACCACGAGCCAGAGGAAGCCGTCGGCGCTTGCGATCCGCAGCAGCTCGATGAGCGCCGCCTCGTCGTCGGCCACATGCTCCAGGACATGCGAGCACGCCACCAGGTCGAACGCCCCGTCGGGCCGGTCGATCGCCTGGATGTCGAGGCTCTCGCCCTGGCCGAACACCGACAGCTCGAAGGAGCGGAACCACGCCGGATCCAGCGTCGGATCGGGGCTGAACTGGATCGCCCGCATCTCCGAGAGCTCGCCCGTCCCCAGCCGCTCGAACATGACGCGGAACATGCGGTGGCGCTCCAGCGACGCGCACGTGGCGCAGCGCGGCGGCCGCCCGTTCGGCGCCATGCGCCCCTTCGGCCCGGCGACGAACTGCGTCGACCCGCAGATCGGACAGGCCGGACCGGCGGCGGGAACCGCAGGCCTTTCCCCGCCTCTTTCCGCATCGGATCGGGATGACATGGCCCCGCTTATTGCCTTGCGGGCGCGTGAGTGCAAACGCTTCCTGGGCCGTGCCCGCTCGGCCCGGCCCAGCAACGAGCGGGAGGCGAGAACATAATGAGCAGCTCCGCCGAAGAGCCCCTTCCCGCCCCCTTCGTCTCCTCGGTCATGCACGTCGAGGACGCCTGGATCGACTATAACGGACACCTCAACATGGCCTATTACAACGTCCTCTTCGACCGCGCGGTCGACGAGCTCTACCGCGTCATCGGCGTCGGACCCGGCTATCTGAAGGCAACGGGCCACTCCACCTTCACCGCCGAGGTGCACGTGCGCTACCTGAGT
>CAZMJQ010000371.1:0-15393 GCA_964566475.1 uncultured Propylenella sp.
GCGCACGCGAGCAGCGTGCCGCTGATCGGCCGTGTAAGGATCTGCGTGACGTCGCCGAACGAGACGATCATGGCGCGGCGAAAATTCTCCTCCAGAAGCGGGCCGAGGATATAGCCGATGAGCAACGGCGCCGGCTCGAACTCCAGGAGCCGCATGCCGTATCCCACGACGCCGATGACGAGAACGAGCCAGACGTCGAAGATGTGGTAATTCACGCTGTAGGCACCGACGCAGATCAGGCAGATCACCACCGGGTAAAGATACCGGTAGGGAACCCGCAGCAGGCTCACCCATAGTCCGACGAGCGGTAGGTTGAGCGCCAGAAGCAGCAGGTTGCCGATCCAGAAGCTGGCGACCACGCCCCAGAACAGCTCCGGATGCTCGTGGATCAGGCGCGGTCCCGGCATGATGCCCTGCAACATGAGCGCGCTCATGATGATGGCGGTGGTCGCGGCCCCGGGAATCCCCATGGTAAGCATCGGAATGAAGGTCGTTTGCGCCGCCGCGTTGTTTGCCGCCTCCGGGCCGGCGACGCCTTCGATGGCGCCGTGCCCGAAGCGCGAGGGGTCGTGGGCGATCCGCTTCTCGGCCGCATAGCTCAGGAATGAGGCGACGGTGGTGCCGATGCCGGGAAGCGGCCCCACGACAGCGCCGATGCCGAAGCCGCGCATGATCGGCATGAACGCCTGCCTCAGATCGGCGCGCGACGGGATCATCGAGCTCAGCGTCACCTTCTTGACGAGGGTTCCGCCGGCGGTCGCCCGTACCGAGCTGATCACCTCCGCCACCCCGAACAGCCCCATCGCCAGCGCCACGACGTTCACGCCGTCGTAAAGCTCGCGGAAGCCGAGATGGTAGCGCGCGGTGCCGCTGATAATGTCGGTGCCGATCATCCCGATCAGAACGCCGACGCAGACCATCGCAAGCCCTTTGATCGGCGAGCCTCGCGACATCGAGGCCACGGCGACCAACGCAAGCACCATGGCGGAGAAGTATTCGGGCGCGCTGAACGAGAATGCGAACGCGATCACGAGCGGACTGAGCGCGACGATGACGACGACGCCGAGCGTCCCGCCGATGAACGAGCCGACCGCCGTAATGAACAGCGCCACGCCGGCACGGCCCTGCTTGCTCATGGGATAGCCGTCGAGGCAGGCGACGGCGCTCGAAGGCGAGCCGGGAAGATTAAGGAGGATGGAGGCCGTCGAGCCGCCGTATTCGCCGCCGTAATAGACTCCCGCCAGCAGGATGATAGCAGCGGTCGGGTCGAGGTAGTAGGTGACCGGCAGAAGCATCGATATCGCCGCGATCGATCCGATCCCGGGCAGAACCCCGATCGCCGTCCCCAGCGTAACGCCGAGGAAGCAATAGGCGAGATTCTCCAGCGTGAAGGCGACACCGAAGCCAAGAGCCAGCCCTTCCATCGGTTCAACCGGTCCAGGGCGGCAGCTTCACGCCAGGCATCTGCAGGCCAAGTCCGACCCGGAAGACGAGCCATGCGCCGAGCGCCGCCGCGACCGCGAGCAGCAGCGACGGAACGAGCCTCGCGGTGCGGTCGCCGAAGGACGCGAGCAGGACACCGACCACCATGGCAGGGATCAGGCCGAAGGAATCAAGGGCGGCGGCGAAGCCGGCGACGGCAGCAAGGACAAACGCCGCCGGGCGCCATTCCAAGTCGTCGAAGCGGGCGGGTGCCGCAAAGGACAGAGCGACGATGGTCAGACCGAGGACGATGGTCAGCCCGCCGACGAGCATGGGGAAGTAACCCGGTCCCATCTGCATCGCAGAGCCGACGCGCATGCTGAGCGCGCCGGCGAGGAAGTAGAGGCCAATGGCGAGAACCGTTCCGCCGGCCACCAGGTCCCGGTAGTTCCGCCCGGTCATGACGACATTCGTCTCTTCCGTCGCGCCAGTGCGACATAGTCACGGAATCGGCCCGACAGACAACCGGGCCGAGGGCCGTCCGCCGAAATGCCGGCGGGCGAGGCGACAAGATTTCGCAGAGGCGAGTCTGCCGGGGGATCACTCCTCGAGGACGATTCCCTCCTGATCGGCCACGGCCTCCCAGGCTCGGAGCTCGTCCACGACGAATTCCTCGAACTCCTCACCCGGCATGTAGGCGATCGTGTAGCCGAGCTCGTCGAACCGGGCCGCCACCGCCGGGTCCTCCAGGGTATCGGATATCTCGGAGCGCAGCCGTTCGAGAATGGGTTCGGGGGTTCCGGCCGGCGCCATCATTCCGTAGAACACGCCGAGGGTCAGCTCGATGCCGGCCTCCTTTAACGTGGGATCGTCCGGGTAGAGCGGGTGACGTTCCTCGCCGGTCTGCGCGATCACCTTGATGGTGCCCGCATCGCGGTGTGTCTGCGCCGTGGTCGGCGTGATCCACACCATCTCGATGTGGCCGCCGACAAGGTCCGCGATCGCCGCCGACAATCCGGCGTAGGGCACATGCGTCATCTCGATTCCGGCCTGCGACGAGAACAGGACCGGCCCCATGTGGGGTGCGCCGCCTACGCCGGACGAGCCATAGCGGACCCGGCCCGGATTCTCCTTTGCGTAAGCGATGAGTTCTTCGAGCGAATCGGCCGGCACGTCGGGGTGGAGCGCGATGACGAACCCGAGCTGGACAATGCGCGCCAGGAACTCGAAATCGTCTGGCACCGTGTAGGGCATCGTCTCCCGCACGGCCGGAAGGATCGTCATGCCGTCGGACGGCGACCAGAGCAGCGTGTAGCCGTCCGGCTCGGCCTTCGCCACGGAGTCGAGGCCGATCATCGAGCCGGCGCCGGCCCTGTTCTCGACGACGACCTCCTGCCCGAGGCGCGGCGTCAGGTGCTCGGCCATCAGCCGCCCGAGCAGATCGTTGCCGGCGCCGGGCAGGTAGGGCACGACGAGCGTGATCGGGCCGCCCTCAGGCCATTCCTGGGCCTGGACAGAGGCAGTCGCAGACGCCAGCACGACGGCGGCCGAGAGTATGAGCTGTTTCAGCATGGCAGGTCTCTCCCTATCCTTGTTCGGTTCTTCTTGCGCTCTTCCGGCGCTCCGACATCAGGCGGCCACCTGCGCAGCGGACGGTCCGCCAAGCCGGCGCTCATTCTAGGGAAAACGAAAGCGGCTGAAACAATTCAAACTGCAAGGCAGCGTCTCACGCCCTGCAACGGCTGGCATCGAGGCGAGGGTCAGGGTGCGTCCCAGGCGGGCGCCCAGTCGGGATCGACGAGGCGCCGGTTTGCGCCGAGACTGCCGATCGCGGCCATGTCCGCATCTGACAGGGCGAAGTCGAATATCTCGAAGTTGCTCCGGATGCGCTCGGGCTTTCCCGATTTCGGGACGGCCGCCACGTGGTCCTGCTGAACCAGCCAGCGAAGCGTGACCTGCGCCGGCGTCTTGCCGTGGCGCTCTGCGATGGCCTGCAGGACCGGCTCGCTGTCGATTGCGCCGCGGGCGAGCGGGACGGCTGCCGTCAGCAGGATATCGTTCGCGCGAACGTATTCCAGCAGCGCTTCCTGGCGGAGGAACGGATGGTACTCGACCTGGTTTGCGAAGATGTCGGCGCCGCAGGCCTCGACCGCTTCCTTCATCAGGTGGGTCGGGAAGTTGCTGACGCCGATGCGGCGCGCCCGTCCTTCGGATTGCACCGTCTCCAGCGCCTCCATCGTTTCGGCAAGGGGCACGGCGTTGTTCGGCCAGTGGATCAGCAGCAGGTCGACATAGTCCAGCCCGAGCCGCGCGAGGCTCTCCAACGTGCGCGCCCGTACGTCGTCGTGCGCCAGATCGGAGTGGCGGAGCTTCGTCGTCAGGAAGACCTCGGACCGGTCGATCCCGGACGCGGCGATCGCCTCGCCCACCTCCGCCTCGTTCCCGTAGCGGATCGCCGTGTCGATGTGGCGATACCCGACCTCGAGCGCACAGCGCACGGCGTCGACCGCCTCACGCCCGTAGAGACGCCACGTGCCGAAACCCAGCGCCGGAACCGGCTCGCCCTTGATGCTGCGATAGATCATGCGGCGGCGAAGCTGCCGGGCTTCGCGTCAGCAAAGGGGGGAGCTGTCGTCATGGAGCCTAGCCGGAATGCGTTGCCTTCGGGGCGACCCCATCACCTAGCGGCCCGGCGGCCCGCGGTTAATGTGCAAAAGCCGAGGAAGAGCTTGTTCCATGCCGCAAGGACCGGGCGCCGGCCGGGTGAGCGGAACTGGCTCATGCCGGAGCGGGTGAGGTTGTAGCGAAGCGCGGTCCACGAAAAAGGGGGTTGCGCGAAGAGCTGTTGGAAGGTTTCAATGTTAAAGGTTTCAATCGGCAACGTAGGAGGAAGCGAATGAGGACGAAGACTCTCATGCTTGCGGCGGCGGCCTGTCTGGCGGTGGCGTCGATGACGGGCGCCGCTTCGGCGCAGGACAACTATCCGGAGCGTCCGATCCACTTCGTCGCGCCGTACGGTCCCGGCGGCACCGTCGATCCGACCATGCGCATCCTGGCGGCGGCCACGCAGGGGATACTCGGAGAGGCGACGGTGGCCGAAAACAGGGCGGGCGCCGCCGGGTCGGTCGGGACCGAACATGTCGTGAACTCCGACCCCGACGGCTACACGGTGCTCGTGCACACCAACGTGCTCGCTTCGGAGGCGTGCCTCAAGCCGAACCTGCCGTACGACTTCCTCGAGTCCATGCGTCCCGTCAACAAGCTGGTCGTGACGCCGTTCGTGATCCTCGTGAACCCGGACCTGCCCGTGGAGACTGTCGACCAGCTCGTGGCCTACGCCAAGGAGAATCCGGGCGAGCTGAACTACGGAGCGTCGGGCGTGGGGTCCTCGGGCCAGATGCGCGGCGAGCAGTTCAAGGTGAACAACGACGTCGACATCGCCTACATCCCCTACCAGGATGGAGGGTCGACCCTTGCCGCTCTCGTGGGCGGAGAAATCCAGGTGGCCTTCGACACGCTGCCGGGATCGATCGGGATGATCAGGGACGGACGCCTGCGGCTTCTCGCGGTCTCGACTGACGAGCGCTGGCCGCTCGTTCCCGAGACCCCGACGATGCAGGAGCTTGGCTATACGACGCTGGCGAGCCAGTGGATCGGCGCGTTCGTGCACAAGGACACGCCGCAGCCGATCGTCGACAAGCTTGCGGCGACATTCGACGAGGCGCTTCAGCGGCCCGACGTGGTCGAGCAGTTCGAGAAGCTCGGCTTCGCCATCGTCAACCAGGGGCCCGACGAGACGCTGGAGGAGATGCAGGCCGAGACCGAAGAATGGTGCAAGGTCATCGAGGCCGCGGGCATCTCTCTCGAGTGACGGTCAGCGGAAACGCAGAGGCGGGGAGGCGGCTTTGTGTCGCCTCCTTTTATTTTTGCGGCGCCTTCCAGCCCGGCCGCGGGACGAAGGAATGAAATAGTGCCTCTGCGAGCCTTGAATGGCCCGGCTACTCCGCGTCGGCCGTCGCGTCGGCCGTCCGGCGCTTGGTGAATAGCCCCCTCAGGAACGGCAGCATCGTAAGAAGCAGCACGACCGCGGTCGCCGCCATGAAGCTTCCGGCGATGGGGCCCGAGACCAGCACCGTCAGGTCGCCGCGGGAGATCAGCAATGCCCGGCGCATGTTCTCCTCGATCAGCGGGCCGAGGATGAACCCGAGGAGCAGCGGCGCGGCCGGAAACTGCAGAAGCAGCATGACGACGCCGACCACCCCGAAGATGATGGCGATGAACACGTCGAAGACGTTGTAGTTGATCGTGTAGACACCGATGCAGATGAAGAACAGCATGGCGGGATAGAGAGCCCCGTAGGGGATCCTGAGCATGGCCACCCAGACGCCGATGAGCGGCAGGTTGAGGACCAGGAGGAGGACATTGCCGATCCAGAAGCTGGCGATGAGACCCCAGAAGAGGACAGGCTGCTCCGTGACGATGCTCGGGCCCGGCGCGATGCCGTGCAGCATGAGCGCGCCGAGCAGAACGGCTCCCATCGCATCTCCGGGGAGGCCGAGGCTGAGAGTCGGTATGAAGGCGGCCTGGGCGGAGGCGTTGTTCGCCGCTTCGGGTCCGGCGACCCCTTCCATTGCGCCCTTGCCGAACCGCTCCGGGCGGCGCGAGACGCGCTTCTCGGCTGCATAGGACATGAACGATGCTATGGTGGGACCGACCCCAGGCAGGACTCCGCATCCCGACCCGATGAGTGTGCCGCGCAGCGTGGGCATGATGGAGATGCGCGCGTCCTCCCGTGACGGCACGAGGTCGCGCAGCCTGACGGACTGGATGGTGAAGGGGGTGGACGCGCCCTTCATCAGGTTGAGGAGGATCTCGGCGATGCCGAAGATGCCCATCGCCACCGCGATGAAGCTGAGCCCGTCCGACAATTCCAGGAAGCCGAAGCTGAAGCGGTACATGCCGGAGGTCAGGTCGATGCCCACGAAGCCGAGGGCAACGCCGACGGTCACCATCGCCAGGCCCTTGAGCGGCGAGCCCGCCGAGAGCGTCGAGGCCGCGACGAGGCCGAAGATCATGACCGCGCAATATTCCGCCGACTGGAACTTCAGCGCGACCTCCGCGATGGCGGGACCGGTCAGCATCATCAGAAGGATGGCGAATGAGCCGCCCACGAATGAGGAGATCGCCGAGACGAACATTGCGGGACCGGCCTTTCCCTGCTTCGACAGCGGATAGCCGTCGAGGCACGTCACCGCATGCGTCGAGGTGCCTGGAATGTTCATCAGGATCGACGCCGTCGATCCTCCATACTGCGCACCGTAGTAGATGCCGGCCAGCATGATGATGGCGGAGTGCGGCTCCATGTAGAAGGTCAGCGGCAGCAGGATGGAGATGGCGGTGATCGCTCCCACCCCCGGGAGTACCCCGGCCAGCGTGCCGAGCGTCACGCCGCCCGCGCAAAGCGCGAGGTTGAACGGCTCGAGAGCGGTGGCGAACCCGATCGCGATGTTCTCGGCGAGAGACATGCTGCTAGAACCTGAACACGGTGAGAGGCCCGCGCAGCGCGTAGATGAAGACGCCGATAGACAGGGCTACGAGGAAGGCCGCCGTCGCCGCCATCTTGATCCAGCTCGGCCGCTGCTGCGCCAGCGACGTGAGCACGACCATGCCCACGATCGAGGGAAGCAGGCCGAAGTGCTCGATGGTCAGCGCGAACCACAGAAGGCCTCCGAAGATCGCCCAAGCCGGCCGCAAGGTGAAGCTCGGCAGCTGGGTCGACGTTGCGCGGCTGACGGCCATCAGCGCGATGCCGAGGCCCGCGAGAATGGCGCCCGTCGCAAGCGGCAGGTAGCCCGGACCCATCCGGTGCAGCGTGCCGATGGGGTAGGCGGCGGCACCGATCATGAACGCGACGCCGCCGATAGCGATGAGAAGCCCACCTACGAGGTCGGCGGCGTCAAAGCCCGCAATACGCATGTCTCCTCCCGGTCGCCCTCCCGCCGCGTCCTCTGCTTCCTCTGTTCGAGACGTGACGCGTTTCGTGGCGTGACGCTTGCCGTTGCTGTCTGCGTCGCCTTCTTCCCGCTCCCCCTTCAGCCGCATGCCTTGCCGCAAGCGGCTCAGGTGTCGGCGTAATTCGCCTCGCGCTTCTCCAGGAACGCCTTGATGCCCTCCTTGGAGTCGGGCATGGACGTCAGGTGCGCGCTGATCGGCACCGTCATGCTGTAGGCCGACTGCCATGGCATCGTCTCGGCCAGGTTCATCGTTGTCTTGTTGAACTTGAGTGCCGGCAGGCTCTTCTTGGCGATGATCCGCGCGACCTCCATGGCCTTCGGCATCACCTCCTTTTTTGGAACCACGTAGTTGAATATGCCGGTCTCGCGCAGCTCTTCGGCGGTGAACCGTCGCCCGGTCAGCACCATTTCCCGGACCTTGCCCATCGGCATGTTGAGCCGGGTGAAGAAGCTGCCGCCCGCCGCCATCACGCCACGGTCGATCTCCGGAATTGCGAAGAACGCCTCCTCCGAGGCGACGCGGATGTCGCAGAAGGTCGACATGACGAAGCCCACGCCGATGGCGTGCATGTTGAGGGCGGCGATGGTGGGACGGTTCATGTTGAAGAGATGGGGTAGGCAGTCCTCGACCAGCCGATAGCGCTCGATGCGCGACTCGAAGCCGAGCGGCAGGAAGTCGTTGAGGTCCGCTCCCCCGCACCAGGCGCGCGCGTCCGGCGGTGAGGTGATGACCACCACGCGTGACTCATCGCTCGACTGAATGATGTCGGCGAGGACCTTGAGCTCCGGATAGACGTCGAACGACATCGCGTTAACCGGAGGCCGGTCGAACGTCACAACGGTGATGCCGTCGGAATCCGTTTCCAGCTTGAAATGCTTCAACCGCTTGTCGCTATCGGACATTTTTCCTCTCTCTCCGTAGACCCTTCCGGCTCTGCCCTCGGCAACACGCTCAAAACTGCGAAGGGCCAGCTTTTGAATGGTTTCAATACATCATATGCGGCGCCACGGCGCAAGGGAGCGCGCGATCTCCACTCCGTCGGGAATCGAAGCGCTGCGTTCGGGGCGCGGCCCTGTCGAGCCTCAACGGTGAGCTCGTGCAACAGCTTTCTGCGGGCGAGAGCTTGCATGGGGTATGTGAAACGTTTCATAGTTGCAAGCCCGAGTACCAATCGCGACTCTGTGCCAAGGCCCGTTCCGAAGATTTCATGACCGCAGCGGAAGCCGCCAGCCCCGAAAGCGTGCATCGTGCCAACATTCGCGGAATTCTCGCGATGATGACGTCCATGCTGGCGCTGACAGCGAATTTCGCCTTCGTCAAGCTCGCGGGTGCCTCACTGCCCGTGGGGCAGGTGCTGTTCCTGCGCGGGATGATCGCAGCGTCGATCATCGCGGCGGTCATATTCGTGACCGGCGCGCACAGGCGCTATCGGGAGGTCATGCATCGCACGGTCTTCTGGCGCACGATCTGTGAGAGCGGGTCCGCAGTCATGTTCGTGACCGCGCTGATGCACATTCCCATCGCCAATGCCACGGTGATCCTGCAGGTCATGCCGCTCCTCGTCACTGCCGGAGCCGCGCTATGGCTGGGTGAGCGCGTGCACTGGCGGCGCTGGCTCGCCGTTTCGATCGGGATGGCAGGCGTCCTGATCGTCATCCGCCCGGGTGCCGCCGGCCTCCACTGGGCGTCGGTGCTGATGATCGGAGCAGTCCTCCTGAGCGCGGTGCGGGACCTCACCACCCGCCGCATGCCGCAGGGCATTCCGACGGCTCTGGTGGCGGTCATCGCGCTCTCGACGCTGTCTCTCATCGGCCTGTCCTTCGTCACCTTCGAGGATTGGGTCGTCCCAGATCGAAGGGCTCTGCTTCAGGTCGGCGGATCGGGCGTCCTGCTGAGCGTGGGAATGTTCTTCGTCGTCCTGGCCATGCGCGGGGGCGAGGTTTCCATCATCGCGCCTTTCCGCTATTCGGCGATCCTGTGGGCGGCCATTCTGGGTTATCTGCTCTGGGGAGAGACCCTCGATCTTCCGACCACCGCCGGGGCTCTCGTCATTGTCGGCAGCGGCGTCTACATCTCCTACCGCGAGCGCCTGTTCCGCGCGACTGTTCCAGCGGTCCGGACCGACGCGGCGGCCGAGGTCGTTCGGCCTGGCGAACGGAGAGACAGGTGATCGGACGGTGAGACGAAGCGAGCTGTCACACCTGCCTTCAGGCCTCGATTACCCGGACCGGCGTCCCGTCGAGCCAGGCCTCGATGTCGGCCACGGCATCGCCGTAGAAGCAGGCATAGTTGCGCTCGCTGACATAGCCGAGATGCGGGGTCGCCAGGACGTTGTCCAATTGCCGGAAGGGATGCTCGGCGGCAAGCGGCTCGACGTCGAAGACATCGAGCGCGGCGCCGGCGATGCGGCGAGCCCGCAGCGCGTCGATCAGCGCCGCCTCGTCGACGATCGGGCCACGCGAAGTGTTGATGAGCCGGGCCGTCGGCTTCATGAGCGCGAGCTCGTCCCTGCCGATCAGTCCGCGGGTGCTCGGCGACAGCACGAGGTGGACGGAGACGAAATCCGCGGTGCGCAGGAGGCTCTCAAGCGTTCCGGAGAAGGCGACGCCTGCCTCCTCGCACCGGGCTTGCGTAAGATTGGGGCTCCAGGCCGTGACGTGCATGTCGAAGGCCTTTGCGTACGTCGCCACGCGCGAGCCGACCCTTCCCAGGCCGATCACGCCGAGCTGAGCGCCGGCGAGGTCCGTTCCGACCGTGATCTGCCAGCCGCCGGCGCGCAGCGAGCCCGTCTCGGCGGGAAGGTTGCGGGCGAGCGCGAGCATCAGCCCGAAGGTCAACTCGGGCGTCGGGGTCGCGACGGAGCGCGTCCCGCAGACGACGACGCCATGGTCGCGCGCGGCGGCAAGATCGATCGAGGCGTTGCGCGCCCCGGTCGTGACGAGAAGCTTCAGCTTCGGCAGGCACTCGAACAGCGCGCGCTCGAAGGGCGTGCGCTCCCGCATCGCGACGATGATTTCGAAGTCCGCAAGCCGCGCCGCAAGCGCGTCGGGGCTCGCCAGGTGGTCGCCGAACGCTACCGTCTCGACGCGCCCCCCGAGGCGGCTCCAGTCGGCGGCACTGAGCGCGACCCGCTGATAGTCATCCAGAATGGCGCAGCGATGCATCGGAAGCTCCTCGACTCTCTCGGACGTGGCACTAGCGCATCGTCGGTCGTATTGGCAGGGGCCATGCGAGAGCCCCAGGCGACGCTGCTGAAAAGCCGGGAGTATCGGTGATGTCGGCGCCCGCAGACGCGGCCGATCGCCCGATGCCCCCGAACTTGCGGCCGCGCGACGCGGCCACGCTTGTCATCATCGACCGGTCTCGCGCGGCCCCGCGCGTCCTCATGGGCCGGCGCTCCTCCCGCCATGCCTTCATGCCGGGAAGCTACGTGTTTCCCGGAGGACGCGTCGACCGCTCGGATGCCAGCATGCCGGTCGCCGAGGACATCGCGCCCGTCAGCCTGGAGAAGCTCCTGGTGGACATGAAGGGCAAGCCGTCCCCGCGCCGGGCCCGGGCGCTGGCGCTCGCGGCCGTGCGTGAGACGTGGGAGGAGGTGGGGATCATGCTGGGCACGGAGTGCTTGGCGGCGAGCGCGTGCAGGCTGCCGGCGGGATGGCAATCCTTCGGCGAAAGGCGGGTTCTGCCGCGCCTTTCCGACCTGCGCTTCGTCGGACGCGCGATCACGCCGCCCCGCCGGCCCCGCCGCTACGACACGCGCTTCTTCGCGGTCTTCACCGATTCGATTGCCTGTCGGACGGCTGAGAAAAGCAGGCTGGACGCCGAGCTGGAGGACGTCCGCTGGCTGACATTCGCAGAGGCGCGCGAGACGAACCTTCCGGGCGTGACGCTTCGGATGATCGACCATCTGGAGCACAGGCTACAGACCGATCCCCTGCTCGGCGAAGGAACGAGCGTCCCCTACTACTACGTGCAACACGGCAAGCTTCGGCACTCGGAAATCTAGAGCGGAGCCGGCCTTTTCCACCGATCGCCGAAGGTAGCGCGTTCGCCCGGCCTCCCAGCGATCATGCCTACCGCTCGCGCCCCGCAAAAGTGTTTTGCGTTCCAGCAGGTGTTCAGCCGGCCGGGCATGGCCATAGCATGAGGCTCCGGAATCTGTCCGTGCCTATCACGGAGGCCGTTTCCGCGTAGCCGCCAAGAGCTGCGCAATCGGGAGGGAAGCACATGCCAGCTACATCGACGAAACGGGCGCTCGCCGCCTTGGCGCTTGGCGCCGCAGTATGTCTTTCAGCATCTGGTCCGGCTTCGGCCCAGGAGAAGGTCAGCATCTCCTTCGTGACAGTGGAGGAGGATCCGCTGACCCAGGCCATGTACCTGCTGGCGGAATATATCGAGCGCTCGCTTCCGGGGCGCTTCGACATCGGCGTCTATCCGGCCAGCACGCTCCTGCAGCAGTCGGAGAATATCCCCTCCATGATGCGGGGCAGCCTCCAGTTCGGCTACGTCAATTTCTCCGACATCGCGCAGCACGTGCCGGAAGCATCGATTTTGACCGCCGGCTACATGCTTAGGGACATCAACCATCAATGCGTCGTGCTCAACTCGGACTGGGGCCAGGACGTCCTGCAGCAGGTCGAAGAAAAGATGGGCATCAAGGTCATCGGCCAGGGACTGGTCGGCTACCGGACCCTGGTGCTGGGCAAGAAGCGCGACGTCCAGACTCCAGAGGACCTCGCGGATGTGACGATCCGCGAGATCGCGGCGGAGCCGTACCAGTTCCTCGGCGAAGCGCTTGGTGCCAAACCGACGCCCATCGCCTACAGCGAGCTCTATCTGGCCATGCAGACCGGCACCGTCGACGCCTTCGCCGGCTATGCCACGGCGATGATCAATACGAAGTTCCACGAGGTCAGCGAGCAGTTCGTCCTCACCAACCATCTTCTCAGCGCCGACCTGATCGGCGTGTCGATGAAGTTCTGGGAGACGCTGACAGATGACGAAAAGGACGTCCTCCGCGAGGCCGGCCAGGTTGCCTCCCTTTACGAGACCAACACCCGACTCAGGGCGGAGAAGAGCAGCATCGAGGAGATGAGGGAGGCGGGGCTTGAGATCACGACCCCGGACATCGATGCCTTTCGCGCGCGGATGAAGGAGATGTACCTCAACTCGAAGTTCGCCGAGGCGTGGCCCGAGGGGCTTTGGGACCGGATCGAAGCCATGCCTTCCGACCCCGAGTGCACGCTCGGCGGCTGATTCCTCCCGAGCCGGACCGCCGCCTGCCGTGATAGGCTGGCGGCGGTTGCGCGAGATAAAGGCCGGCACATCGTTGCGAAACGCCGGCCGTCGGCTGGGGATGATGCACTTCTTCATCAAGCGTCTCGTCTTCGTTCTCGACCTGATCGCGGCGGCGATATTTGCATCGCTGTTCATCGCCATTGTCGCGCAGACGACGATGCGGTACGTGTTCAACTCCCCGCTCACGCTCACGCTCGAGTTCGCGACGCTCGCATTCATCTGGCTCACCTTCTGGGTCGCTTCGTTCGGACTGGCGGTCAAGGATCACATCAGCTTCGATATCGTCTCCAACCTGTTCCCGGAGCAGGCGAGGCGGCTGTTTGCGATCCTCACGAACCTGTTCTTCGCCGTCGTGTTCGTACTCGCCGCCCAGGCGCACTGGGAATACTTCGAGTTCCTCGACCTGACGCGCACCGGCTCGATGAACATCGGCCATCAATGGGCCTTCGGCCCCTTCTTCATCTTCTTCGCGATCATGCCCGTGAAACTGGCACTCAATGCCGTCATCTTGATGTCGCCGCGCTGGAAGGAGCTGATCTGAGCATGTCGTTCGCTCTCGGCGTCATGCTGGCCGTGCTGGTCCTGGCGATCCTGATGCGGTTCCCGATCGGCCTGGCGCTGTTCGGGTCGGGCCTCCTCTATTTCCTGGTCTCGGGCCGGGATCCGAGCCGGGCGGGGGAGCTCGTTCTGCACAACCTGTTTGCATCCTTCGTGCTGCTGGCCGTGCCGCTCTTCATCTTCGCGGCGCAGCTGATGAACGCCGGCGGTATCAGCGAGAGGCTGCTGCGGCTTGCCCTCGCGCTGGTCGGGCGCTTTCGCGGCGGGCTCGCCCAGGTCAATGTCCTCGCCAGCCTCATCTTCGCGTCCATGAGCGGCTCGGCGATGGCCGACGCCGCCGGCATAGGGCGCGTCCTCATCGGCATGATGACCGACAATCAGCGCTATACGCCCGGCTTCGCGGCGGCCGTGACCGGCGCGTCGGCGACGATCGGGCCGATCTTTCCGCCGTCGATCATCATGGTCTTCTACGCGCTGGTCTCGTCGACCTCTGTGGGCGCGCTGTTCCTGGCCGGCATCGGCCCAGGTGTCCTCATGACGCTCGTCCTGATGATCGCGGTGGCGATCGTTGCCGCCCGGCGGAAATACCCGGTGGAGCCGGCCATGGCTGCCGGCGCGATCCTGGTCGTCGTGCTGCAGGCGATCCTGCCGCTCCTCATGCCCGTCATTCTCCTGGGCGGCATCTACTCGGGCGCGTTCACCCCGACGGAGGCAGCGGCGATCGCCGGGCTCTACGCCCTCGTCCTGTCCGGCATATTCTATCGGCAGCTCGGCTTCCAGCGGCTTTTCCATGCCATGCGGGAGACCGCGCGGACGACGACGATGATAACGACGGTGTATTTCGGAGCCGTCGTCGTCAGCTACATCCTCACGTTCGAAGGGCTGCCCCGCTTCATCGCGGGCGTCCTGCAGCAAAGCGACATTTCGCCGGTCGTGTTCCTGATGATCGTGAACGTGACGCTGCTGATCCTCGGCGCGTTCATGGAGGCGACCGCGGTGATCCTGGTGGTCGTGCCGCTCCTTATGCCCACCATCGCCTCGCTCGGCATCGATCCCGTCCATTTCGGCGTCGTCGTCACGCTGAACCTGACGATCGGCCTCATCACACCGCCCTACGGAATGATCCTTTTCGTCATCGCGGGCGTGAACGGCATACCGGTCAGCCAGATCCTGCGCGAGATATGGCCGTTCATCGCCGTGCTGATCACCGCTTTGCTGATCGTCACCTACGTCCCCGAGATCACCCTGTTCCTCCCAAAACTGTTCGGTTTCGTCAGGTGATGAACGATGAGACTTAGCACCGATCGCATCCTCACGACGCATGTCGGCAGCCTTCCGCGGCCGGCCGACCTCCTGGCCCTCCTGGAGCGCAAGGACACCGGAGAGCCGTATGACGCGGAGGAGTTCGACCGGCTCGTGCGCCGGTCCGTCCGGGACATCGTCAAGCAGCAGGCCGAGGCGGGCCTGGACATTGTCAGCGACGGCGAGATGAGCAAGCAGAGCTATGCCACCTACGTCCAGGAACGGCTGACCGGCTTCGGGGGCGAATACCCGACGCGCCCGCCGAGCGACATGGCTCCGTACGCCGGCCTCGCCGAACGGCTGCAGAAAGGCGGCTTCGCCGGAAAGGGCGGCGCTCCGCGGCGCTACTGCGTCGGCCCGGTCGCCCCCAGCGACGACGCGCCGCTGAAGAAGGATATCGCCAATTTCAGCGCCGCCGTGAGCGAGACGCCGGGCGTGACCGAAGCGTTCATGACCGCCGCGTCGCCCGGCGTCATCACGTCCTTCCAGATCAACCAGTACTATCCGAGCCACGACGCATACCTGGAGGCGATCGCGGAGGCGATGCGCCCCGAATACGAGGCGATCGTCAATGCGGGCTTCGTCCTCCAGCTCGACTGCCCGGATCTCGCGATGTCACGTCACACCACGTTTCAGGACATGAGCGATACCGATTTTCTGCGCCAGGCTGAAGCGCACGTGGAAGCGATCAATCATGCGCTCGCTTCGGTCCCCGCGGAATCGGTGCGCATGCATATCTGCTGGGGCAATTACGAGGGCCCGCACGACCACGACATCCCGCTCGCGGCGATTCTGCCG
>CAZMJQ010000372.1:0-5005 GCA_964566475.1 uncultured Propylenella sp.
AGGCCGCCGGGCGGATGGTAGTAGGTGATCTGCCCGGGCGACGGCGCGAAAGTCTGCGCGTTCTCCGCGTTCACCCGGCACTCGATGGCGTGGCCCGAGAAGGTGACCTGGTCCTGCCTCAGCGACAGCGGCGAGCCGGAGGCGACGCGCAGCTGCTCCACCACGATGTCGATGTCCGTGATGGCTTCCGTCACCGGGTGCTCCACCTGAATGCGCGTGTTCATCTCGATGAAGTAGAACTCGCCGTTCTCGTAGAGGAACTCGATCGTGCCCGCGCCCGAATAGCCGAGGTCGGCGACCGCCTTGGCCACGAGACTGCCGATCCTGACTCGTTCCGAGGCATTGAGCCCGGGCGAAGGCGCTTCCTCCCAGACCTTCTGATGCCGGCGCTGCAGCGAGCAGTCGCGCTCGCCGAGATGGACCGAGCCGCCCTTGCCGTCGCCGATCACCTGCACTTCGATGTGGCGGGGATGGCCGAGATACTTCTCGATGTAGAGCGAATCGTCGCCGAACGCCTTCGCCGATTCCGCCCGCGCCGTGGCAATGGCGCGACTGAGGTCCGACCGCCGCTCCGCCACCTTCATGCCGCGCCCGCCGCCGCCGGCCGCCGCCTTCACGAGAACTGGATAGCCGACCTCGTCGGCGATGCGCTCAGCCTCGCTGTCGTCCGTCACCGCCCCGCGCGAGCCGGGCACCACCGGAATGCCGAGCTCCTCCGCCTTCTCCTTCGCGCGGATCTTGTCGCCCATCAGGCGGATGTGCTCCGCCGTGGGGCCGATGAACGTAATGGAGTGCGCCGTCAGGATGTCGGCGAAGCGCGCATTCTCGGCAAGGAAGCCGTAGCCCGGATGCACCGCGTCCGCGCCGGTGATCTCGCACGCCGACACGATGCTCGGGATGTTGAGGTAGCTCTCCGTCGCCGGCGGCGGCCCGATGCACACGCTCTCGTCGGCGAGGCGCACGTGCATGGCGTCGGCGTCGGCTGTGGAGTGGACCGCCACGGTCTCCACGCCCAGCTCCTTGCAGGCGCGCAGCACCCGCAGCGCGATCTCCCCGCGATTGGCGATCAGGACCTTGGAGAACATGCGTCAATTGGAGAGGCTTGCGGAGCGCCCTCACCTTCCCCTTGTGGGGGGGTCGAAAATTCCAAGCCGACGTGTCCGCCGAAGCCCGAAGGGCGAAGGCGGACAGGCGCAGGAATTTTCGGGTGGGGGTGAAGGCCAGGCAACACCGTGACCCCCACCCGAATTTTCGCTCTCACTGCGTTCGGCGAAAATTCGACCTCCCCGCAAGGGGGAGGTGGAAGGCAGGCCCAGCGGCTCTTGACGTTCTCCACCATCGGCTACTCGATGATCATCAGCGGCTCGCCGTATTCGACCGGCTGGCCGTCCTCCACCAGGATTTCGACCACCCGGCCGGCGCGCGGCGCGGCCACCTCGTTCATATGCTTCATGGCTTCCACGATGAGGATGGTTTGCCCGACGCCGACTTCGTCGCCCACCTCCACGAACGGCTTGGCGCCCGGCCCGGCCGCGCGGTAGGCCGTCCCCACCATCGGGGACGGCACGGCGCCGGGGTGGCGCGCCGGGTCGGCCAGCGAGAGCGGCTGCGCGGGCTCGGCCCTCCCCCCGGCCGCCGTCCTATGCGGCTCGGTGTGCGCGAACTGCACCGCGGCCGACGGCGCGGCGCGCGAGACGCGGACGCGGAAATTGTCCTGCTCGATCTCGATCTCGGTCAGCTCCGTTTCCTTGAGCAGCTCCGCCAGATCGCGGATCAGGTCCTTGTCGATGCCGCGCTTGTCGTCCGCCATGCTCAGACCCGCTTTCCGTCCTTCGCCGTGAAGCCGGCGATCGCATCGATCGCCAGTAAATACGATTCGGCGCCGAAGCCGCAGATCACGCCCCTGGCGACTGGGGAAATCGTGGAGTGATGGCGAAACGCCTCGCGCGCGAAGACGTTGGAAATGTGCACTTCCACGACCGGCGCGTCGATGGAGCGAATTGCGTCGTGGAGCGCGATGGAGGTGTGCGTGTAGGCGGCCGCGTTCAGCACCACGCCTGCTGAGTCGGCCGCCTCGTGCAGCCAGTCCACCAGGTCGCCTTCGCGGCTCGATTGGCGGAAGACGATCTCGAACCCCCGCTCGCCGGCGCGTTCGCGCGCCTTCGCCTCGATATCGGCGAGCGTGAAGCCGCCGTAAATTCCGGGCTCGCGCAGGCCGAGGCGGTTGAGGTTCGGGCCGTTCAGGATATGGATCGTGGAAGACGCCATCGGCGGATCGTGCTCTCGCGGTATCCGGCCCGCGGGCCCAGGGCGCCCGCCTTATAGGCACGTTTGGGAGGGGTCGCAAAGCCACCGTCATCCGCCTGCAAAAAAAGCGGTGCATGAGTCGAGCCGGCTACGACTCGCGAGCAGGTGAGTCGTCCGGCGGTAGCCAGCCGTACGTGCCGCTTTTCCCCGCTTTCCTTCCTGATCCCACCCGATCGATGATGGCGCGCCTGTTGCGGACCGGTGTTGATTGTCAAGACTTGATCCTCGCTCCAAGCCGGCATTAGCGTCGTCTGCGTCGCCGAGAGTCGGGTGGACGACGGCGGCGCCTTCCAGAGTTCCAGCGTGAGCACGGCCCGGCGGAGCACCTTCGCCGGAACGGGAAAAATTTGTGCGCGTCTAACAATATCTGGTGGACTAAGAGGTTGTTAACCTCTATATGTAGAAACTTGGGTCTGGGAGCGAACGGCTCGGAATCAGGCCCAAGCTCCTTATCTTCGAGAGCATCGGCGGGCGGCCGGTGCTAGGCTGGCGGGGCGTCGCGCGCCCGGCCGAACATTTGGACCATGGAGCGGGGCATAATGCGGATTGAGCGTCTTTTCACGATAGCGGGACAGTCGCCGTACGACACCATCGCGTTCAGGACGGCGGCGAGCGAGATCCGCAATCCCGACGGCTCGGTCGTCTTCCGGCTGGACGAGATGCATGTGCCGGCCGCCTGGAGCCAGGTGGCGACCGACGTCCTGGCGCAGAAATACTTCCGCAAGGCGGGCGTGCCGTTCCGCCTGAAGAAGATCGAGGAGAATTCCGTCCCCTCCTGGCTGTGGCGCTCGAAGGCCGACGAGGAGGCGCTCGCCGCGCTTCCCGAGGAGGAGCGGTTCGGCTCGGAGACCGACGCGCGGCAGGTGTTCGACCGGCTGGCGGGCACGTGGACCTACTGGGGCTGGAAGGCGGGCTACTTCTCGTCCGAGGAGGACGCGCGCGCCTTCTTCGACGAAATCTGCTACATGCTCGCCACCCAGAAGGCGGCGCCCAACTCGCCGCAATGGTTCAACACCGGCCTTCACTGGGCCTACGGCATCGACGGCCCGAGCCAGGGCCACTTCTACGTCGACCACTGGACCAAGGAGCTCGTGAAGTCGGAGACGGCCTACGAGCATCCGCAGCCGCACGCCTGCTTCATCCAGTCGATCTCCGACGACCTCGTCAACGAGGGCGGGATCATGGACCTGTGGGTGCGCGAGGCGCGCCTCTTCAAATACGGCTCCGGCACCGGCTCCAACTTCTCGCGCCTGCGCGGCGGAGGCGAGCGGCTGTCGGGCGGCGGCAGGTCGTCCGGCCTGATGAGCTTCCTCAAGATCGGCGACCGCGCCGCCGGCGCCATCAAGTCGGGCGGCACCACGCGCCGCGCCGCCAAGATGGTGATCGTCGACGCCGACCATCCCGACATCGAGGAATACATCAACTGGAAGGTGAAGGAGGAGCAGAAGGTCGCCGCGCTCGTCGCCGGCTCCAGGGCCTGCTCCAAGCACCTCAACCTCATCATGCGCGCCTGCGTGAACTGCGAGGGCCCGGGCGACGACTGCTTCGATCCGCAGAAGAACCCGGCGCTGAAGCGCGAGGTCCGCGCCGCCAAGAAGGCGAGCGTGCCGGAGAGCTACATCCAGCGCGTCATCCAGTTCGCGCGCCAGGGCTACACGCGCATCGACTTTCCCGTCTTCGACCTCGACTGGGATTCGGAGGCCTACCTCACCGTCTCCGGGCAGAACTCCAACAACACGGTCCGCGTGACGGACGAGTTCCTGCGCGCCGTGGAGGACGACGGCGAGTGGAAGCTCACCTTCCGCATCACCGGCAAGGAAGCGAAGACCATGCCCGCCCGCGCGCTGTGGGAGGATATCGGCTTCGCCGCCTGGGCCTCGGCCGATCCGGGCATCCAGTACCACACCACCATCAACGACTGGCACACCTGCCGCGCCGACGGCGAGATCCGCGCCTCCAACCCGTGCTCGGAGTACATGTTCCTCGACGACACGGCCTGCAATCTCGCCTCGCTGAACCTGCTGCAGTTCCGCAACGATGCCGGCAATCGGCAGTCGGCAATCGGCAATCGTAGGGAGACTTCGACTGCCCACTCCCGACTGCCGACTGCCGTCCTCTTCGACACCGCCGCCTTCGAGCACTCCGTGCGCCTGTGGACCATGGTGCTGGAGCTTTCCGTGCTGATGGCGCAGTTCCCGTCGAAGGAGATCGCGCGCCTCTCCTACGACTACCGCACGCTCGGCCTCGGCTTCGCCAATATCGGCGGCCTCCTGATGACCTCCGGCATCCCCTACGATTCGCCGGAAGGCCGCGCGCTCTGCGGCGCCATCACCGCCATCCTGACCGGCACCGCCTACGCCACCTCCGCCGAGATGGCCGGCGAGCTCGGCGCCTTCCCCGCCTTCGAGCGGAACCGCGATTCCATGCTCCGCGTCATCCGCAACCACGCGCGCGCCGCGCACGGCCATTCCGACGGATACGAGGGGCTGAGCATCGCTCCCGTCCCCCTCGACCATGCCTCGCTCGCAGCGCTGGGCGAGAACGGCATCAACCTCGCCGAGCGCGCCAAGGCCGCCTGGGTGCGCGCCGTCAATCTCGGCGAGGCGCACGGCTACCGCAACGCGCAGGCGACGGTGATCGCGCCGACCGGCACGATCGGCCTCATCATGGACTGCGACACGACGGGGATCGAGCCGGA
>CAZMJQ010000373.1:0-4129 GCA_964566475.1 uncultured Propylenella sp.
CTTTCTATCGCTTCAGAGAGAGGAAGGAACTCAGCCATTCGAGAAAGCCCGGAACGCGTTGCGGCAGATATTCTTCAGGAAAGGATGCGTGGCAGGAAGAGCGTAATCGCGGGGAACGCCACCAGCAGGGTCACGCGCACGATCTCCGACAGGAAGAACGGAATGACCCCCTTGAACGTCTCGCGCATGGGGACGTCCTTCGCCAGCGAGTTGATGATGAACACGTTGAGGCCCACCGGCGGCGTGATCAGGCCGAGCTCGACGACGATCAGGGCGATGACGCCGAACCATATCTTCAGCTCGTCGACCGACATGCCGAAATCGAGGCCGCCAATCACCGGCCAGAAGAACGGGATGGCGAGGATGATCATCGACAGGCTGTCCATCAGCATGCCGAGCACGATGAAGATCGCGATGACCAGGATGAGGATGGCCATCGGCGACAGCCCGCTGCCGCGCAGGCCCTCCGCGACGGCCTGGGGAACGCCGGCACGCGACATGAAGATCGACAGCAGCGCCGCGCCCAGGAGGATCAGATAGATGAAGCCGGTAGTGCGCGCCGTCTCCAGGAGCGAGTCGATTGCGTCCTTGAACGACAGGCGGCGCAGCCCGTAGCCGTGCAGCGCCACCAGAGAGACGCCGATCGCAGCCGCCGGCGTGGGATTGTAGAGGCCGGCGTAGATGCCGCCGATGACCACGCCGAAGACGGCGATCACCGGCACGACGGCAAGGGTGCCGTCCCAGAGATCGCGGCCTGTCACGGGCTCGCCGGCAGGCCCGGATTCGGGGCGCAGGCGCACATAGATGCCGATCGTGACGATGAACATGACGACAGCCAGCAGACCGGGCAGCAGCGCCGCCATGAACAGCGTGACGATGTTCGCCTCGATAATGATGGCGTAGACGATGAGCACCACCGAGGGCGGAATGAGGATGCCCAGCGTGCCGCCCGCCGCGATCGTTCCCGTGGCGAGCGACGGCGCGTAATTGAGGCGGCGAAGCTCAGGCAGCGCCACCTGCCCCATGGTCGACGCCGTGGCAAGGGAGGAGCCGCAGACCGCGCCGAAGCCGCCGCAGGCGGCGACGGTCGCCATGGCCACGCCGCCGCGGAACCGGCCGAGCCACGCATTGGCGCCGCGGAAGAGGTCGCGGCTGAGGCCGGAACGGGTGGCGAGCGCGCCCATCAGGACGAACATGGGAACGACCGAAAGGTCGTAGATGGAGAACTGCGCGTAGGCGAGCGACTTCAACTGGAAGAGGACAATGTTCGGGCCGGATAGCAGGCTCGTGCCGACGGCCCCCACGACGATCATGGCGTAGGCGATCGGCACCCTGATCACGATCAGTAAGAGCATCGCGGCGAGTCCCGCGGTGCCGATCGCGATGTTTGAAGCCATGACTGTCCCCCGGCGGCCGCCTACCGTCTACTCTTGGACCGGCTGCTTTCCAATACGCACTCCCAGCAGCGCTTCGCGCGCCGTTATCAACGCCGCGACAAGGAGCAGCGCCAGCGACACCAGCGCGGGCGGAAACGCCGTCCACAACGGGATCGGTATCGATACCATCGACTCGGGGTAGCGGATGTAGTCGAGCATCCCGTACCACATCTGCCGGAAGAGGACCGCCGCCACGATCACGGCGATAAGGGAGGACAGGAGGACCATCGCCGACTTGGCGCGCTCGCTCATGCGCTCGGTGAAGATGTCGACCGTTACGTTGGCGTAGGTCATCTGGCAGTAGGGCAGGAAGGCGAAGGCGGCGATGGCGACGCCGTGCTTGGTCAGCTCGAAGTCGCCGAGGATAGGCTTGCCGAAGAAGAGGTTCCTTAGAGCGCTTGCCGAGGTCAGCAGGACCAGGGCCAGGAGGATCAGCCCGCCGAACAGGGCCCAGTACTTGATGACGCCACGGGCGAGGCCTTCAAGCCTCGCCCATGCCGTTGCCTCGGGACCGCTCATGCCTCAGGCAGTCCCGTCATCGGCTTACATGCTGCTGTGCTTGGCGATCAGCTCGCGCGCCTTGTCGACGAGCGCCTGGCCGTCGATGCCCTTGGCGGTCACTTCCTCCACCCAGCGCGAGACCACCGGCTCCATAGCCGTGCGGAACGCCTGCATCTCTTCTTCCGTGAGCGTGATCAGCTCGTTGCCCGCATTAATGGCGACGTTGATCCCGCCGTCTTCGGAGTTGCGCCAGACCTGGCCCACCTCGCGGGCGAACTCCTCGCCGGAGTTCTGGTCGATCACCGCCTTCAGGTCGTCCGGCAGGCTGTCGTAGGTTCCCTGGTTCATGGAGATCTGGAAGGTGGTCGTGCCGAAGCGCTCGTGCTCCGGGCCCTCGATCTGGTACTGGGTCAGCTCTTGGATCTTGAGCGGTGGAATGATCTCCCAGGGGATGAGCGCGCCGTCGACCGCGCCGGTCGAAAGGGCCTGTGGAAGGTCCGGAACCGGCATGCCGACGGGGGTGGCGCCCAGGGACTCGATGATCCAGGCGCCCGTGCGGGTCGGAATGCGCATCCTCTTGCCCTCGAGGTCGGAAGGCGAACGGACCGCTGTGTCGCGCATCTGGATGCCCTGTCCGGCGTGGACATGAAGCGTGATGACATAGACGCCGTCGTATTCCTCCGCCAGATGCTCGTCGAACATCTCGCGCATGGCGAGGTTGGTGGCGACGGTGTCGTTGACGTAGACGCCGGGCAGCTCGAAGACCTCGGTGCGCGGGAAGAGCTCGGGTGTGTAGCCGTTCACCGTCCAGACGATGTCGACCACGCCGTCGCGCACCTGGCTGATGAGCTGCGGCGGGGCGCCTCCCAGCGACATCGCCGGGTAGATCTCGATCTGGATGCGGCCCTCGGAATCCTCCATCACCCGATTGGCCCAGGGCTCGAGCATATTGGTCTGCGCGGGGGCCTGCGGCCCGAGAAGGTGGTGCAGCTTGAGCGTGAATTCCGGATTCTGTGCCCAGGCGCGCCGGAGAACGACAGGCGCGGCGAGGGCGCCGCCAGCCACCCCCATGAATTGTCTACGATTGAACATCTTCCTCACCTCCCTTTACGGTGATTCGGCCGCGATCGCGCGCGGCCGCAATCCGCCTCGCGGGACCTATATCAGGCAAACCGGTCTCGTGGCGAACTCTCCCGTATATTTCAGGAAACCGGCGGGCTCTGTCCAGATAGTTTTGTTCCCAACTATGCGAGACGGCCGTCGCGGCCTACCATCCAAAGCGTCGGAGCCGGCGGCGCTGTCCCGGGGCGGCGGGGCCCAGGGCGCGGCGGCATAGCGAGACCAGGTGGAAGGGCCGAGGATGAGCGCGGAAGGGCTAGGCTTGTCGCAGCCCGGCGGGATCGCCGAGATGCGCGCGCTGCAACTGGAGCGCCTGCGCGAGACAATCCGCCGCGCCGGCGAGCGCGTGCCGCACTACCGGGGCGCATTCGCGGAGGCCGGCCTGGGGCCGCAAAGCCTCGCGGGCCTGGACGACCTGCAGCGCTTTCCGTTCACCACGAAAGACGCGCTGCGGGAGAGCTACCCCTTCGGGATGTTCGCCGTGCCGACCGGGGAGATCGCGCGCATCCACGCGTCGAGCGGCACGACCGGCAAGCCGACTGTTGTGGGCTACACGAAGAAGGACCTGGACGTCTGGGCGGAGCTGATGGCGCGCTCCTTCCATGCGACCGGAGCGAGGCCGGGCGAGATCGTTCATAACGCCATCCCTTACGGCCTGTTCACCGGCGGGCTCGGCTGGCACGCCGGCGCGGAGCGCTTCGGCGCGGCCGTCATCCCGGCAAGCGGCGGCGGCACCGAACGGCATGTCCGGATGATTGCCGACCTGCGTCCGGACATCCTGCTCGCCACGCCGTCCTACATGCTCGTGATCGCCGACGCGCTCGCCGCGCACGGCATCGGACCCGAGAATTGCAGCGTGCGCTTGGCGCTTTTCGGCGCGGAGCCGTGCTCGGAGGCGATGCGCGCGGAGATCGAGGCGCGCCTCGGGGCGGAGGCATACGATTCCTACGGGCTGTCGGAGGTGATCGGGCCGGGGGTCGGACAGGAGCTCCCCGGCGACAAGGGGCATCTGACGGTGTGGGAGGACTGCTTCTGGCCTGAGGTCATCGATCCGGAAACAGGCGAGGTGCTGC
>CAZMJQ010000374.1:0-2504 GCA_964566475.1 uncultured Propylenella sp.
GACGCCGCCCCGGTACGCCAGCGAGAGCACCATCGTGCCGAGAGGACGGTGAGTCCATGACGTGGCGCTGAAGGGCGCGGAGGTCCAGACCTCCCAGTACTTGGACTGCGGCATCACGTTGACGTTGAGCCTGATGCCGGCGTCCTGCATCTGGTCCCGCATGGCCTCGGCCACCGCCTGATGCCAGGGTCCGTCGGTATTGCCGATATTGATGGTCAGCTCGAGGCCGTCGGCATGACCGGCGTCAGCCAGAAGCTGCCTCGCACCCTCCACGTCGCGCTCGAGCGGCGGCAGCTCGAAATATTCCGGATGAAGCGGAGCGACGTGATGGTTCTCTCCGAGCAACGCACCTTCCGGATAGACGAGCTCCATGATCCTCTGATTGTCCACGGACTTCACGATCGCCTGGCGGACGCGCTTGTCGTCGAACGGAGGCTGGTTGACGTGCATCCGGCACACCAGCGTCTGCGCCGTCGGCGTCGCGACGATCTCCCCGTCGAGGGCGCGGGCGAACTCGAGCTGCTCGACGCCGAACTCGTAGATTGCGTCGGCGTCGCCGCTGGCGAAGGCCGGCAGCTGGTTCTCCGAAGCGAAGTCGAAGTAGCGGATTTCGTCGAGATAGACGTCACCGCCCCAGTACTCGAACGGCTGGCCGTTCACCTCGGTCACGCGCGTCAGGATACACCTCTCGCCGACCGTCAGCTGGGACAGCGTGAAGGGCCCGGTACCGATCGGATTGTCGGAGAACGGCGGCTGGAAGTCGCGGTGCACGATCGCGGTCGGGTAGTTGTAGAGGTTCTCGGGGATCGACAGGACCGGCTGCGAAAGATTGAGCCGTACCGTGTAGTCGTCGACCTTCTCGACCGCGCCATCGATCATGCGTCGGGTGGTGACCGCGTTGCCGCTGTCGTCCGTCTCGCCCGTCTCGATCTCCTCCACCATGGCCGCGAACAGCCCGGCGTTCGACGAGCCGACGGCCGGATCGAGCCAGCGGGTGAAGTTGTATACGACGTCATCGGCGTTGAGCTCGTCGCCGTTGTGCCACAGGACCCCCTGACGCAGATGCAGGGTCCAGGTCGTCAGGTCGTCCGAGGCTTCCCACCGCTCCGCCAGCATCGGGCGTGTCACGTTGTCCGGGCCCGTCATCGTCAGGTATTCGAGAATGTGACGCGTCTGGTTGGACATCTGGGTCCAGTCGTAGGTCGCCGGATCGTCCATCCGCTGCACCTGCATCGCCACCCGCAGGACGCCGCCGGGCTGAGCGTCGGGATCGTCCGGCGCGAAGGGCAGCTCCCCGTCCTGCGCGAACGCCGGGCTCGGCAGTCCGGCCATGGCGTAGGCGGCGCCTGCCGAGAGGCCGGTCAGCGCGGCAACGCGAATGAAGTCACGCCTGCTCAGCCGGCCGCGCTCCATCAGCTCGAATGCTTCTCTGGCTTTGGGGTGGAGTCGGCGCTCCGAATCCTTCGATGCTGGCATATTTGCTTCTCCCTGTTGCTCGGCCGGCGAGCGGCCCCATCGAGTCGCACCCGCGGACCCTCATCGCGTGCACGTCCGCGGCACTGCTTGTGACCAGCCTAGCATGGCAAAGCCGGTTGGATACAACCCCCGCCCGTTTCTCGCCGATTTTGTTCCAGGCCTGTCGCGTTGAGATTATCTCATGTCGCGTTCAGGTCGATTCCGGCGCGCGATTCGGATTTTGTATGCGCTCAGCGCCTTCACTCCGGCTGGACTTGGGTGGCGGGTCGCGTATTGCGCGGAGGCCTGCCGCGCGCGTGAGCGGCAGGCCGCGAAAGTTGCTCTTCGATGCTCGACTCAGCCGAGTCCTCCCCACAGCCGCGCGGACGCCGCACCGGCGGACGCGCCGGCAATCGCCGCCGCGCGGGCGGTTCCGCCATCCAGCAGACCCCGTGGACGCTGCCGGAGAGCCGCGACGCGCCCGTGGCGCCGCTCGACGACGAAGCCGTCGCGCGCATTCACAATGGCGCGATGCGCATCCTCGAGGAGATCGGGATCCATTTCCTCAACGCGGACGCCAAGGCGGTGCTGAAGCAGGCCGGGTGCGACGTCGACCCGGACTCCGACAGGGTGCGCATGGACCGCGCCTTCGTCATGGAGCAGGTGGCGAAAGCGCCCAGGCGCTTCGACATCACCCCGCGCAACCCGGCGCGCAAGGTGACGGTCGGCGGCGACGCGACGCTGTTCGTCAACGTGTCGAGCCCGCCCAACGCCATGGACCTCGACCGCGGGCGGCGCCAGGGCGACCGCGAAAGCTTCCGTGACCTCGTGAAGCTGACGCAGTATTTCAACTGCATCCACATGGCCGGCGGCTACCCGGTGGAGCCGGTCGACATCCACGCTTCGGTCCGCCACCTCGACGCCGTCTACGACAAGCTCACCCTGACCGACAAGGTCGTGCACGCCTATTCGCTCGGCACGGAGCGCGTCGAGGACGCCATGGAGATGGTGCGCATCGCGTCCGGCCTGACGCATGAGGAGTTCGATGC
>CAZMJQ010000375.1:0-10256 GCA_964566475.1 uncultured Propylenella sp.
AGGAGCGCATAGGAGGCGATGTTGAAGGGCACGCCGAGGAATACGTCGCCGGAGCGCTGGTAGAGCTGGCTGGAGAGCCGGCCGCCGGCCACGTAGAACTGGAAGAGGCAGTGGCAGGGCGGCAGCGCCATCCTGTCCACGTCGGCCGGGTTCCAGGCGCTGACGATGAGGCGGCGGGAATCGGGGCTCGAGCGGACCGCCGCGATCACGTCGGAGATCTGGTCGATGGCGCGGCCGTCCGGCGCGGCCCAGGAGCGCCATTGCTTGCCGTAGACCGGGCCGAGGTCGCCGTCCGCTTCTGCCCATTCGTTCCAGATGCGCACGCCGTTCTCGTTGAGGTAACGGACGTTGGTGTCGCCGGCGAGGAACCAGAGAAGCTCGTGGATCACCGATTTCAGGTGCAGCTTCTTGGTGGTCAGGAGCGGGAAGCCGTCGGCCAGGTCGAAGCGCATCTGGTGGCCGAAGACGGACCGTGTGCCGGTGCCGGTGCGGTCGGACTTTTCGACGCCGTGCGTCAGCACGCGGTCAAGGAGGTCGAGATATTGGCGCATCGGGCTAGTCTACCGCGATTCCCGCAAGTGTCCCCGACCGGGGAGGCATGCATATAGGCTTTGCACCGGAAAGGGCGAGAGTGTTGACATTTGTTTACATATCGCCATCTATCCTGCGTTGAGATGGCCAGGCCGCGCCATCCCAGCAAGGAGATCGAGGCAGCCGTGGAGCTCGCCGAGGCGCGAGGATGGACCGTGCACCTGTCGAGCGGGCACGCCTGGGGGCATCTCTATCGTCCGCTCGGCAGCCGCGATGGGTGCCGGGTCTCCGTCTGGTCAACGCCGCGCAACGCCCAGAACCATGCAAAGGGCATCCGCCGCGCCGTCGAACGATGCCCCGAATGCCACGAGGGATGACGCAGAGATGAAGTCGCACAGCTTCACGATCGTTGCCTCCGGCCTGGACCCCGAGGCTGCGGATTTCGACGAGCGCTTCTTCGAGGCCGGCTGCGACGACGCCACGCTGTCGGTGCAGAGGGGGCTCGTCGTCCTGGACTTCGAGCGCGAGGCGAAGTCGTTCGCCGCGGCGCTCGTCTCCGCAATCCGCGACGTGACGTCCACAGGCGCGAAGATCGAGCGGGTGGAGCCGGATCATCTGGTGAGCGCGTCCGAGATCGCGAAGCGGACCGGGATGGGCCGGGCGGCGATTTCGCTCTACGCCAACGGCGAGCGGGGCTCGGCGTTTCCGCGCCCGGTGGCGCGCGTCCTGTCGGAGAGCCCGCTGTGGGACTGGGGCGAGGTCGCAGCGTGGATGTACAGGAGAAGGAAAGTGCCGCTCGGGACGGTCGTTCAGGCGCGGCTGGTGCGCGAGACGAACCGGCTCCTGTCCACTCCGGCCGACGCACCCGCTTCCCGGCTGGCCCGGCAGCTTCTGCGGGATCGCCGCCCGGAACAGGCGCATTGATTGCTTAACCGCCGGACCCTATATTCCGGCTGCCGGGGAAACCCGGCTATGGCGATAAACGCTGAGCGTAATAAGCCTTTCGGACCCGGGGGCGGTACCCGGCGCCTCCACCATGAACCCTGCTTTGCCGAGCTTCGCAGGGCTGATGATGGGGGCGAAACAGGATCGACGAGGGTGTAAAGGTTCTGGCTTTCGCCCGGCATGGTTCCACCGTTATCGGGCCGTACAATAGTTGCGAATGACAACTATGCTGAGGCTCGTCTCGCTGCGTAATGCAGCCTGACTGCTTCAATTCAAGCCCTGTGGGTTAGCACTCTCAGGCGGGGTCCGGAGGCACCTGGCAACAGAAGCCTCCACTCACCTTTTGTTGCAAGCGCACCGGCGCCCCTCTAGGCTCGGATCCGATGGTCAACGATCTGATCCGCTACGATGTCCTTTACCAGGAGGCGCTGCTCGGCCTGGTGAAGAAGGTGCTGAGCGAAGTGGCCCAGGCGGGGCTTCCCGGCGAGCATCACTTCTACGTCAGCTTCGACACGCGGGCGCCCGGCGTGCGCATCTCCTCGCGGCTCAAGAACGAGTACCCCGCGGAGATGACGGTGGTGATGCAGCACCAGTTCTGGGGCCTGACGGTCGGCGATTCCTCCTTCGAGGTGAACCTCTCCTTCAAGGGCATTCCGGAGCGGCTCGTGGTGCCTTTCCGCGCCATCACTGGCTTCATCGATCCTCACGCGAGCTTCCAGGTGAAGTTCGACGTGCGGCCGGAGCCCGAAGCAGTGGAGGAAGCGGAGGAAACGACGACGCCAGCCGCGGAGCCCGTCGCCCGGGCCGAGTCGGAGAAAGCCGCCGCGGAGAAGGCGGACGTCGTCTCGCTCGACGCGTTCCGCAAAAAGGGGAGCTGAACGCGGCTCAGGTCCGCTTCTGCTTTATGAAGGTGGCGAACTGCTCACCGATCCGCGCGGCGCGGACGTTCATCAGATCGCTGACGGCCACGAAGAAGCTGGCATAGACGCTACGCGCGACCTCCGATTCCAGGAAGCCGACATAGGCAGCAAGCTCGTCGTCGGACAGGTCGCGGTACGTCCAACCGAAGAACACGAGCACTTCCTCACGCATCTGCTCGACAAGCGGGGCGTGCAGGGCAGCGATCTGCTGCTCGACCATCGCCAGTGCGTCCGAATCAACACCTTGCGGCCCGCTCTGGAGCCCGCCCACGACGAGTGCCTGCATCATGCTCGTGCCCATCGTCGCCGTCAGCTCGGACATCAGAAGCACTTCGTCGGCGCGGCGCGCAAGCGCAAGGCGGTCCGGATTCTCCTGCAATTGAGCCAGTATTTCGGGGCGCTTCGCTTCCATCTCTGCCTCGGCCTCGACGTCCGCGCCCGCGGCTTCGGCCCGTCCCACCTTTTGGCCGAGCGTCGTGTGATAGAAATCGCTGATCGCCGAGACTTCCTCGGCGGTGAGGATATCCGCGAGCGCGACCTCCAGGTCGTCGAGGAACCGCTCGCCCTCCATGACGTGGCCCGCGATGTCGGCAAGCTCGTTGATATATTCCTCGGACAGATCGGTCTGGGCCGGCGCCGTCTGAAGCAGCTGGTCGCGGAACCGCTCTCCGAAATCCTCGAATTGCGCCACGATCGCGGCGTCGACCATCATCTGACGGACCGCCGCTTCCTCTGCGGCATGGGCGGGCGCGCAAAGGAGCGCTGCGGCGGCGAGCATCGTGCGGGTGGCGCGGAGGCCGATCATGCGAATCTCCCGGCTTGCGTGTCTTCGGCGGCTACAAGCCCAGGGTGTAACCCGGAACAGGCCTGAAGGCGACCCGTCGGGCGCCGGCAGGGTAAATCGGGCACCATGCCGGCGGGGCTGAAGCTCCGCGTTCTGGCTCGTCGGGTGTCGCCGCGCTCGCCCGAGGATGACAACCCTCCTTATCGCGCCGGGTGCGAATGCGCGCGCGGGGCCTGGAGCACCCGTTCGATCGGTTACATTTCCGCGCGGATGGCGCTATTGCGGTGCCGACGAACGATCAAGGCAGCGACGGCGATATGAGCAAGACGCGCACGGAGAGCGATTCTTTCGGTCCCATCGACGTCCCGGTGGACAAGTACTGGGGCGCGCAGACCGCGCGCTCGCGCGAGAACTTTCCGATCGGGTGGGAGCGGCAGCCGGCGCCCATCGTCCGCGCGCTCGGGATCGTCAAGCGCGCCGCGGCCGAGGTGAACATGGACCTCGGCAAGCTCGACCGGAGGATCGGCGAGGCGATCGTCAAGGCGGCGCAGGAGGTGGCGGAAGGCAAGCTCGACGGGCACTTCCCGCTCGTCGTCTGGCAGACCGGCTCCGGCACGCAGTCGAACATGAACGCCAACGAGGTGATCTCCAACCGCGCCATCGAGATGCTGGGCGGGGAGATGGGCTCCAAGACGCCGGTCCACCCGAACGATCACGTCAACATGAGCCAGTCGTCGAACGACACTTATCCGACGGCGATGCACATCGCCGGCGCGGAGGAGATCGAGCACCGCCTCCTTCCGGCGCTCGCCAAGCTCCGGAACGCGCTGAACGACAAGGCGCAGGCGTTCCGCTCCATCATCAAGATCGGCCGCACCCACACGCAGGACGCAACGCCGCTCACGCTCGGGCAGGAGTTCTCCGGCTACGTGCAGCAGGCGGAGAACGGCATCCGGCGCGTCGAGGCGACGATGCCGGGCCTGATGCAGCTGGCGCAGGGCGGAACGGCGGTCGGGACGGGGCTCAACGCGCCGGTCGGGTTCGCCGAGCGTGTGGCCGACCGCATCGCCGCGCTGACCGGCATGAAGTTCACCTCCGCGCCCAACAAGTTCGAGGCGCTGGCCGCGCACGACGCAATGGTGTTCTCGCACGGCGCGCTGAATACCGTGGCGGCGAGCCTCTTCAAGATCGCCAACGACATCCGCTTCCTCGGCTCGGGCCCGCGCTCGGGGCTGGGCGAGCTGTCTCTGCCGGAGAACGAGCCGGGCTCCTCGATCATGCCGGGGAAGGTCAATCCGACCCAGTGCGAGGCGCTGACGCAGGTATGCGTGCAGGTGTTCGGGAACAATTCGGCGGTCACCTTCGCCGGCAGCCAGGGGCATTTCGAGCTCAACGTCTACAACCCCGTCATGGCCTACAACTTCCTTCAGTCGGTGCGCCTCCTCGCCGACGCGGCCGTGAGCTTCACCGACCGCTGCGTGGTGGGGATCGAGGCGAACGAGGCGCATATCGGGCAGCTCATGCAGCGCTCGCTGATGCTGGTGACCGCGCTCGCCCCCAAGATCGGCTACGACAAGGCGGCGGAGATCGCCAAGACGGCGCACAAGAACGGCACGACGCTGCGCGAGGAGGCGGTGGCGCTCGGCTACGTCACGGGCGAGGCGTTCGACGAGATCGTGCGGCCCGAGAACATGATCGGACCGAGCTGAGCCGATGAGCCACGTCGTGAACCTGCGCCAGGCGCGCAAGCGCAAAGACCGCGCCGACAAGGAGCGGGCAGCGGCGGAGAGCCGCGCGGCGCATGGGCGTCCCGCAGCAGAGAAGGCGGCGGCGGACCGCGACGCGGCGCTGGAGAAGAAGCGCCTGGAGGCGCACCGGCGCGAGTCGCAGGAGCGCGACTGAGGGCATGCCGCCTGCACTATGATGATCAGGAAGCGCTCGGTCACGCTGCAGACGCACGCCACCAGCGTTTCGCTGGAGGACGAGTACTGGGAGGAGCTGAAGCGGATCGCCACGGAACTGGACGTTTCGCTCGCCATCCTCATCGAGCGCGTCGACGCGGCGCGCGGGACGCACAACCTCTCCTCCGCGCTGCGGCTCGCCGTGCTTGCCGACCTGAAGGCGAAAGCGCAGGCGCGGCGGGGCTACTGAACCGGCAGGAGTTGCATGGGCATTGCCGGACCGGGCCTTCTGGGCCTGGGCGCGGCGTCCGAGGCGGGCGCCGGCTCCGCCCTCGCCTCGGTCGCGCCGGTCGTCAGCTCAGCCTCGGCGGCGGCCTGCCGCGCCGCCTCCGCGGCTTCGCGCGCGGCCTCCTCCTCCGCCGCGCGCCGCTCCGCCTCGTCGCGCAGCCTCTGCAGCTCCTCCAGCTCCTGGAGCTTGCGCTCCAGAAAGCGGCCGCGCATCAGGTCGAGAAGCGGGTTGAGGTCGACCTCACGCACCGGGCGCAGGATCGGCCCGCGGAAGGATACGGACACGTAGGGGTTCGCTTCCTCGACGCCGCCCCCCTCGATACGGACGGTCCACCCGCTGTCGAGCCTCAGCGTGTTCAGATCGATCCGCGCGTCCGCCAGCACCTTCGTCCCGCCCGCCGCGAGCGAGACGGTCGGAACGCCGATCGCGCCGTTCTCGATCGAGAATGAGCCCGTGGCGCCGCCGAAGGGCATGGCGCCGGAACCGAAGAGGGTGGCGAACGTCTCGCGCGCCGATTCGTCGTCGGGCTCCAGGTCTTCCTCGGCCGCCGCCATGACCGCGCTCAGCGCGCCGGAGTTGAGGGCATTCAGGCGGCCGTCGTGGACGGCGAACGAGCCACTGCCGCTCAGCGTGGCGACGATGCCCGCCATGCTGCGCCCGCGCCCGGTCGCCTCGAACGACACGTCGAGCGTGCCGGAGGCGACCGGAAGGCCGACCCGCTCCCAGACAAGCGCCTGAAGCGCCGCCCCACCGAGCGCGGCGCTGAACGTTACGTCGGCCTGACCGTCACGCATCGTGGCTCCGAGTGAGCCCTTCAGCGTGCCGCCGGCAAAGGCGGACTCGGCGAGGTCGAGCTCCAGCCGGTCACCCTCCAGCATGAAACCGAGCGTCGCGTCCTTGGCTTGAATCGGGGCCCCGAGATCGAGCTCGGCCGCACGCAGCGTAACGTCCAGCGAGACGTTCGCCGGCAGCGTCTCGGCGAACGGCGTGTCGCTGAAGCTGAAGCGCTCCACGCCAGGCACGGTGCCGACGCCGAAGCCGGCGAGGACCGGCAGCGACGCGGCGCCGAGGTCGAGGTCGCCGGTGAGGCGCACGCCGTCGGAGACGTCCAGCGTCAGCGAGCCGCCCACAGGCCCGCCGTTGAAGGCGGCCTCGGCGAAGGCGAGGCTGAGCTTGCCGTCTGCATATCGCAGCTCACCGTCTGCGGAGGCGGAATGCCCCTCCCCGATGCCCGGCACCGCGATGCCGGCCAGGAGGAGCGCCTGGTCGATGTCGGCGCTTTCGGCAGTGAAGCCGCCGTCGAACACGAGGCCGCCGTCGCCGATCGCGGTTTCGCCGTTGTAGCTGAGGTCGATGCCCGCGACGCTGCCCTCCACCTTCAGCATGCCGGCGGAGGCCAGCGCGCCTTCGAAGTCCGCGGCGATCCTCAGTGGCGGCGAGCTCACGGGGAGGATGTCGAAGCCGAGCTGCTGGAGCACCTTGGCGCTGTCCCCGCCCACGGCCTGCATGCCGAGCGTGCCCTGAAGCGTCTCGGGCGCGGCAAGGGAGCCGGAGCCCTCGGCCCGCAGGGTGAGGTGCGTATCGGCGAAGCGGCCGGTCAGCTCGATCGATACGCGCTCGCCTTCCGCACCGGCCTCGGCGGCCAGATTCGCGCTGACGGGCGAAAGGACTGGGGCGGCCGCCGCGAAACGCCGCACGGCGGGGCTCTCCGGCAGCACGCTCAGGAGGAAGCGGGCGGCACCGCCGATGTCTTCCGCCTCGACGGCGGCGTCCATGCGGCCGGACCGGCCGGGGCCGAAGGGGTCGCGGATGCTTCCGCGCGCGTCGATGCGGGCGCCGGCGAGATCCTCCACGTTGAGGCGCGCCAAGTTCAGCACGCCGCCCTCAAGCCCGCCTTCGATCGCGACCGAGCGGGCTTCGATGCCGCCGGCGGTGAGCACGTCGGCGGTGAGCGACAGCGTCGCCTGGTCGATGCGGCCCGGCGCCAGCGCCTTGCCGACCAGCAGCTCAGCCAGCGCCCGCGCCTCGGCGAGGTCGGCCCGTGCGGCGCTGAGACCGATATCGGCGAAGAGGTCGCCCGACTGCGCGAAGCGGCGGAGCTCGACGGAGCCTTCGATCGTGCCGTTCGCGGTGCTCGCGACGAGGTTGGAAAGCCGCTGCGTGCCGGGCGCCAGGTCAAGCTCCGCCTCCAGCGAGAACGCGCCGATCTCCCGCGCCGAGCCGACGGCCCCGCGCCACCAGGCGGCGAAGGCGGCGGGCCGGCTGGAGGACATGCGCGCGCGGCCCTTGAAGGTGGCGGCGTCGGCAAGACCGAGCGTGCCGGAAAGATCGATGCGCGTATCGCCGGGCAGCAGCGCGGCGAAATCCTCCACCACCCACGCATCGCCGGCCGTGACCAGGTCGGCGCCGACGGCCTGCACGACGCTGCCGCCCACGACCACGCCCTGCGCCTCGAGGCGCAGCACACCCGGCAGCGGCGGCGGGGCGGCGCGCGGGAGCAGGTCCACCAGCGAGGCCAGCGCGCTTCCGATGGCGAAGGCCCCCTCCTCTCCACCGGCCAGCGTGCGGTCGAGGTCGATCTGGCGGGCGCCGAGCGTCAGGTCGAAGCGCGGAGCCTCGCCGAAGAAGAGCTGTCCCGATGCCTCGACAATCAGCGGCCGCTCCATCGCGCCGTAGGATATCTGCATCTCCTCGACGGTGAGGTCGGCCGTTGTCAGCGCGAAGGCGCCGGAGGCACCGAAGTCGGCCCAAGGCGGACGCGGAGCATCCTGATTATCGGGCTGAATGCCGTTCACCCTGGCAACGCCCTCGTAGCTCGGCGGCGCTTCGGCGGAGAAATGCAGCGTCCCGTCGGTCGACAGCGTCACCGGGTACCCCGGCGAGGTGACCCACAGGTTCATCGCGACGGTGTTGAAACTGGTGATCCGGCCGAAGCTCGCGCGGACGGACAGCGGCTCGCCGCTCAGCGTCATGTCCGCGGTCACCCGACCCGGCCCGACGAGCGTGCTCGCCTCCAGCACGGCGTCGATGGCGCCGGCGCGCCACGTGCGGCCGTTGGCGCTGTCGGCAATGACGGCGCTGCCCCCGGTGATCTCCAGCCGGCCGAGCGAGATGCGATCCGGGTCGAGACGCCATTCGGCGGCGAACAGGCCGCGGTTCTCCGACAGCCCGGCGATATCGACGTAGATTCGCGGACGCTCGACCGCCATCTGGATGATCTTCACCTCGCCTTTCAGGAGCGGCGCGAGCTCCACCTCGGCGTGGAAGCGCTCCATCACGACGTCGGGATTCTCCGCGGCGCCGATGTGGATGTCGGTGAAGCTCAGCACCGGCGTCGGCAGGAGGCGGACGCTGGCCTTGCCGTTCACCGTCACCGGCCGGCCGACATAGGCGGTGGCCTCGCGCTCGAAGGTCTCGCGGTAGGAGGTCCATTCGACGAAGTGCGGCCCGATCAGCGCGGTGAACAGCACCACGATGATGAGGCTGCCGAGCGCGATGTAGAGCTTGCTCAGGCCTTCCTCCCTAAGGCGTCCGCGCCGGCGGCATGATCTTGCCCGGATTCATGATGTTGAGGGGATCGATCGCCGCCTTGATCGTGCGCATCACGTGGAGCGCCGGTCCCAGCTCGTCCTCCAGATAGCTCATCTTGCCCTGGCCTACGCCATGCTCGCCGGTGCAGGTGCCGTCCATGGCGATGGCGCGTTCCGCCAGCCGGTGGACGAGCTCCGCCGCGGCCTTCATCTCGCCGGCGTCCTTCGTGTCGATCAGGACGCTCAGATGGAAGTTCCCGTCGCCGACGTGGCCGACGATCGGCGCGAGAAGGCCGAGCCGGTCGAGGTCGGCCTTGGTCTCCATCACGCAGTCGGCGAGCCGCGAGATCGGGACGCAGACATCGGTGGCGAACACGTCCGCGCCGGGGCGCAGGCCGCGCACGGCGAAGTAGGCGTCGTGCCGCGCCTGCCACAGGCGCTGCCGGTCCTCCTCGCGCGTCTCCCAGCGGAAGTGGCCGCCGCCGAACTCCGCGGCAACCTCGCCGAACTCCTTCGCCTGCTCCTCGACGCCGGCGGGAGTCCCGTGGAACTCGAGAAAGAGGGTCGGCCGCTCGGGCAGATCGAGCTTCGAGTGCGCGTTCGAGGCGCGCACCTGCAACTCGTCGAGAAGCTCGATGCGCGCCATGGGGATGCCGTACTGTATGGTGGCGATCACCGCCCGGCACGCCGATTCCACGTCGGGGAAGCTGCACATCCCCGCGGAGATCGCCTGCGGGATGCCCTGCAGCCTCAGCGTCAGCCCGGTGATGATTCCGAGCGTCCCTTCCGAGCCGATGAGGAGCCGCGTCAGGTCGTAGCCGGCGGACGTCTTCTTCGCCCGCCGCGCCGTCTGGATGACGGAGCCGTCGGACATCACCGCGGTGAGGTTGAGGACGTTGTCCTTCATCGTGCCGTAGCGCACGGCGTTGGTTCCCGAGGCGCGCGTCGCGGCCATGCCGCCGAGGCTCGCATCGGCGCCGGGGTCGATCGGAAAGAAGAGGCCCTGGTCCCGCAGGTGCTCGTTCAGCTGCTTGCGCGTGACGCCCGGCTCCACGACGCAATCGAGGTCCTCCGCGTGCACGGCGAGGATATGGTTCATGCGCGACAGGTCGATCGAGATGCCACCGTAGGGCGCATTGAGGTGGCCTTCGAGGGAGGAGCCGGTGCCGAACGGGACGACCGGGACGCGGTGCTCGGCGCAGACGCGTACGATCTCGGCCACCTCCTCGGTGTTCTCGACGAAAACCACGGCGTCGGGCGGCTGGTTGGGGATCCAGGTGGTGGTGTGGCCGTGCTGCTCACGCACGGCGGCGGACTGGCTCAGCCGCTCGCCGAACCTCTGCTTGAGGACCGAGA
>CAZMJQ010000376.1:0-3973 GCA_964566475.1 uncultured Propylenella sp.
GCTGCTCGGCGATTTCGAGCTTGCCGAGGAGGCGCTGCACGACGCCTTCACGGCGGCGGCCGTGCAGTGGCCGCGCGACGGTGTCCCCGGCAGTCCGCGCGCCTGGCTCGTGTCCGCCGGCCGGTTCAAGGCGATCGACAGGCTGCGCCGGCGCGCCCGCGCGGACGCTTCGCTGGCCGAGCTCGCCAGGCAGCTGGCCAGCGAAGCCGACGACGGCGGTGGACAGATGGACAGCGACATTCCAGACGACCGGCTGAGGCTGATCTTCACCTGCTGCCACCCGGCGCTTGCCCCGGACGCGCAGATGGCGCTGACGCTCCGCGAAGTGTGCGGCCTGACGACCGAGGAGATCGCGCACGCATTCCTCGTCCCGGCGCCGACGGTGGCGCAGCGGATCGTGCGCGCCAAGGCGAAGATCCGCGATGCGCGCATTCCTTATGAAGTCCCGGAGCTGCCCGACCTGCCGGCGCGGCTCGATTCGGTGCTGCGGGTCATCTATCTCGTGTTCAACGAGGGCTACTCCGCCTCCTCCGGCGACGCCCTCACTCGGCACGACCTTTCCGCGGAGGCGATCGCGTTCGGGCGGGTGCTCGCCGAGCTCCTGCCCGAGCCGGAGGTTCTGGGCCTTCTCGCGCTGATGCTCCTCAGCGATTCCCGCCGCGCCGCCCGGACGTCACCGGAGGGCGAGCTGATCCTGCTCGGCGAACAGGACCGCTCGCTCTGGGACCGCGCGGCAATCGCGGAGGGGACAGAGCTGGTGGAGAAGGTGCTCTCGTCGCGATGCGCGGGCCCCTATTCGCTGCAGGCGGCTATCGCGGCAGTTCATGCCCAGGCAGAGGATGCGGATGAAACCGACTGGGCCGAGATCGCGGGTCTCTACGACCTCCTGCTTCGCGCCGATCCTTCGCCGGTGGTCGAGCTGAACCGCGCTGTCGCCATCGCGATGCGCGATGGGCCGCAAGCGGGCCTCACGATCGTCGATGCGATCGTCGGCCGCGGGGACCTGGCCGGATATCACCTGGCGCATGCGGCGCGGGCCGACCTTTGCCGCCGGCTCGGGCGGGTGAATGAGGCGCGAGAATCCTACGAGCGTGCACTCGAGCTTGTGCAGCAGGGACCGGAGCGGCGTTTCCTGGAGCGTCGGCTTGCCGAGCTTTCGGCAGGCTTGCCGCGGCGATAGCCTCAGCGGCGCGCCGTCAGGCCGGCGAGCGCAACGGAGCAGAACGCGGCGAACATCACCACCGCGTTCACGGCGTGGGAATACTCCCACTGTGCGCGGAGGGCCTCCCAGTTCTCGGGCACCTCGGTCCAGTTGACGGTGGCCACGTTGGCCGGAAACGTCCAAGTGAAGAAGATTGCCAGGTTTGCCGCCACGGCCACGAACCCGACGATCGCGAAGTAGAAGGCAGGCCGGTCCCTGCGGAGCAGAACGGCAAGCACGAAACTGAGCCCGAGCGCACCGAACAGGATGATCCCGAACAGCGCCCATCCGGCGTAGATTTGCTGCACCGTGAAATACGCATCCTGCGAAAGGCCGATCTTGTTCGGCAGCTCGAAGAAATGAGCGCCGGCAGGGATTAGAGCAATCGCCGTGACGACGCTGGTGAGAAACGCAACGATCCTTGCTGCCATGGCTGAGCTCTCAATCGGTTCGGCCACCCGGTCCCGGAAACCTTCCTTCATTCAAACGCCAGAAGGTGGCGACCGTTACCCGCCGCGACGGAAGAAGAGACATGTGCCGTCCTGGGACAGAATCATGAGCGCCGTGGGCGTGCTTCCTGGCCGGGCGCACGCGACGCGCGGCCGGACTTGTGCCGGCCTGCTCCGCATCGGCAACATGCAGTGGAGAACAAGCCCGGAATACTGGCTCGCTCGCTGATTCGTCGCCGTTTCATTCGCGGCCTGGTCCAATGATGAACGGCCTGGCGGGGATGCTTGCGACGGCGTTTACCGCCCATTTCCTAGTGATCGCAGGGGCACAGTGTTGCGAAGCAAACACAGCTCGCCGAGAAGTGCCTGCGAAACAGTGTGATGCAGGGACTCACGGGGCGCGGTCGTGTAAAAGGCAATCAACGTAGTGCCCTCGGGCGCGCGGGATTGAACCGATTGGCGACTTATTCCGATCGGGGGGCGATCGGAGGGGCGGCCCAGAGCCGCCCCTTCTTTTTGCGCGAAGGGGTCTAGCGACGATCCCTTTGCCCGCCCCGGCGAAGAAAAAGCCTTCGCTCCGCCGGACAAATCATACCCCCGCCGATAGATTTCTCTTGCGTCCGAAAGGCGAAGCACATACATCGGCGCTGCCCAAATTCGCACGTGCCTGTGGTCGCCGCGGTAAGAGATCGGCGGCTTAAAGCAACGACGGTGGCGGGCTTTTTTGGTCTCTGTCGGCCCTCCAAAGGCCGGCGACACTGAAGAGGCACACACTCTCATTGCCGGCGTGCGGCTCGGGATTCTCTTCCCGTTCCAATCGAAGGTTCATCTGCGAGCGCAAGCTCACACCTGGACCGTTCGGCGCGACCACCCGGCCATCTCGCCGGATGGGGGGATCCAGCGGCAGCGGCGCGTTTCCAAAGCGGGTCGGTCGCCGACGCAGGACTCCCCGGGCTGAAACGCTTGGAAACGGGAGGGTCTTCCCGATGATGACCGACCGCATCCGCTCGTTCCTCAACGAGCGACGACCCGACGGGCCCTGCCTTGTCGTCGACCTCAATGTCGTGCGCAGCAACTATCACGCGCTCGAGCGCGCCCTGCCGGACAGCCGCATCTTCTATGCGGTGAAGGCGAACCCGGCTCCCGAAATCCTCAATCTGCTCGCCTCTCTCGGCTCCTCCTTCGACGCGGCCTCCGTGCCTGAGATCGAGATGGTGCTCGCCACGGGCGCCATGCCGGATCGCATCTCCTACGGCAACACCATCAAGAAGGAGCGCGACATCGCCTGTGCGCACGAGCTCGGCATCCGCCTCTTCGCCGTGGACTGCGCGGAGGAGGTGGAGAAGGTGGCCCGCGCGGCGCCTGGCGCCCGCATCTTCTGCCGCATCCTCACCGACGGTGCCGGTGCGGAGTGGCCGCTCAGCCGCAAGTTCGGCTGCGTGGCGCACGAGGCGGTCGACATCCTCGCGCACGCCCGCGCGCACGGCCTCGTGCCCTACGGCATCTCCTTCCATGTCGGCTCGCAGCAGACCGACGTCGATGCGTGGGACCGGGCGCTGGCCGACGCGGCCTCGGTCTTCCGCGCCGCCTCCGACCGCGGCATGCAGCTCGCCATGGTCAACCTCGGCGGCGGCTTCCCCACGCGCTATCTCAAGCATGTTCCTGCGACGGACGAATACGGCCGCGCCATCTTCCAGGGGCTGCGGCGACACTTCGGCAACCGCATCCCCGAGACGATCATCGAGCCGGGCCGCGGCATGGTGGGCGACGCCGGCGTGCTGAAGGCAGAGGTCGTGCTCGTCTCGCGGAAGTCGCGCGACGAGGCGCTGCGCTGGGTCTACCTCGACGTCGGCAAGTTCGGCGGACTGGCGGAGACGATGGACGAGGCGATCCGCTATCCAATCAAGACGCCGCGCGAAGGCGACGCGACCGGCCCCTGCGTCGTCGCCGGCCCGACCTGCGATTCCGCCGATGTGCTCTACGAGCGGACGCCATACGACCTGCCTCTCACGCTCAGTATCGGCGACGAGGTGCTCATCGAAGGGACAGGCGCCTACACGACGACCTACTGCTCGGTGGCATTCAACGGCTTCGCACCGCTCCCGTCGTTCGTGATCTGAACGCCCGTTGAATCTTGCCGTCCGGCGCAGTAAAAGGTCAGTAGCATTGACCTAACGGCGTCCGGCCAATGAGCCTCGAACAGATCATCGCGTTTGCGGTCTTCGCCTTCGTGACTTCCATCACGCCCGGGCCGAATAACGTGATGCTGACGGCGACGGGCGCGAATGTCGGCGTGCGGCGCGGCGTGCCGCACCTGCTCGGC
>CAZMJQ010000377.1:0-9001 GCA_964566475.1 uncultured Propylenella sp.
GGGGATCTGCACCTCCTCAAGAAGCTTGCGAGCGCGCTCGGTCGCCTCCCTGCGACCGATCCGGTTGTGCAGCATCAGGACCTCGTTGATCTGCGCGCCGATCGTGTAGACCGGATTGAGCGAGGACATCGGCTCCTGGAAAATCATCGAGATGCGGTTGCCGCGCAGCCGCCGCTTCTGCCCCGCGGAGAACTTCATGATGTCCTTGCCGTCGAGGAGGATGCACGTCTTCGGCGAGACCATCGCGCGGCGCGACAGCAGGCCCATGACCGTGCGCGCGGTGACCGACTTGCCGGACCCGGATTCGCCCACGAGCGCGATCGTCTCGCCCTTGTGCAGCTGGAACGACACGTCGCGCACCGCCTCGACCACGCCACGGTCGACCTTGAACGTGACGCCGACGTTGCGCGCATCGATGATGAGCTCGCGGCCGTGCGCGCCGAGGTCGTAGCGCTCGGCGGGGGCGTATGGGCTCGGGGCGTCGGTCATGGCGGGCTCAGTACGGGTCGACCGCGTCGCGCAAGCCGTCGCCGAGCGCATTGAAGGCGAAGACGGTGATCAGCACGAATACGACCGGGCTCAGAATCCACGGATAGGAGCCGATGACGGAGAACGTGTTGGTGTCCTGCAGCATCAGCCCCCACGAGATGAGCGGCGGCTTGACGGCGAAACCGAGGAAGCCGAGGAACGATTCCAGCAGCACGATGGTCGGGATGGCGATCGTCACCGCGACGATCACGTGGCTCAGCACGTTCGGCAGGATGTGGCGGAGGATGATGCGTCCGTCGCCCGCACCGACCGCCATCGCGGCGCGCACGTACTCGATGCGCGCCAGCGCCAGCGTCTTGCCGCGCACCTCGCGGCTGAGCTGCGCCCAGCCGAGCGCCGCCATGACGAGGATGACGAAGCTCAGGAAGAAGGTGGACGACGCGGTGACCGGAATGAGCGTCGTCAGCGCCAGGTACATCGGGAGCTGCGGAAAGGCCAGGACCACCTCCACGAAGCGCTGGGTCCAGCCGTCGAACCGGCCGCCGATGTAGCCCGACGTGATGCCCACGAGCGTGCCGACGATCGTGGTGATGGTGACCACGATCAGCGCGATGGTGAGCGAGATGCGCGAGGCGACGAGCCCGCGCGAGAGGATGTCGCGGCCGAACTTGTCGGTGCCGAGGAGATGCAGCGGCCCGCCGCCGATCGTCCCGAACAGATGCGTGTTCATCGGGATCAGGCCGAAGAGGTTGTAGCGATAGCCGTCGACGAAGAGCGTGATCTGCCGCGGGTCATCCAGATCCGGACCGGTCAGCGGCTGGAAGGTCACCGGGTCGAACTCCCCGGTCTCGACGACCGGATAGTAGATCGGCAGCAGGTGGAAGCTGCCGGCGGCATCGAAGAAGCGGACTTCGGTGGGCGGCGCAAAGGCGAGGTAGGGCGACTTCGGATTGAGCGGCGCAAGGAAGTCGGCGAAGATCGACATCAGCACCAGCATGGTGACGAGCACCAATCCCACCATGCCGGCGACCGACTTGCGGAAGCGGCGCACGGCCAGGCGGAAGTAGGTCTCCTCACGGTCGTGGCGTCCGATGCCGCCCGGCGCTCCTTCCAGCTCGGTCAGCTCGACGCCGGACTCCATGGCTGCGTCAATGGCCGTCGCCTTGGACACGCCTTTGCGCTCGGTGTCGAGCTCGACCGTGCTCATCAGGCCTCGCTGTGGATGCGCACGCGCGGATCGAGCAGCGCAAGCAGGATGTCGGCGATGATGTTTCCCACGATCAGCGTCGCCGCCAGCATGAGCATGAAGGACGCGGTGACGTAGACGTCGCCGACCTGCATGGAACTCACGATGGCCGGGCCGACAGTCGCCAGCGTGAAGACGATCGCGGTCTCTATCTCGCCGGTCAGCATGTAGGGGAGGACCACGCCCTGGTACATGACCAGCGGGTGCAGCGCATTGGGGAACGCGTGGCGCATGATCACGCGCGACTCCGGCAGGCCTTTGGCGCGCGCCGTCTCGATGTACTGCGCGTTCAGCACGTCGAGCAGGTTCGCCCGCATCACGCGCATGTTGTAGGCGAGGCCGCCGAAGGTGGCGATGAAGACGACCGGCCAGACGTGCTGCACGAGATCGACGAACTTCCCCCAGCTCCACGGCGCCCCGCCGTAGCGGGCCGAGAAGAAGCTGCCCACCTCGCGCACGTCGAGCTGGAACACCAGCACGTAGAGGATCACCAGCGCCATGAGGAAGCGCGGGATCGTCAGGCCCAGGAAGGCGACGAACGACAGGACCGTGTCGAGGATGCTGTATTGGCGGGTCGCGGCGATCACGCCGAGCGTTATGCCGAACAGCGACGCCAGCAGATGGCACGTGAGCGCGAGAAGCAGGGTGCGCGGCAGCCGTTCGGCGACGACGTCGCCGACTTGCCTGTTGTAATGGAACGAGTAGCCGAAATCGAAGCGCGTGACGATTCCGGTGATCCACCGAAGATACTGGATGGGCAGAGGATCGTTGAGACCGTGCGTCTCGCGATAGCGCTCCGCCGCCTCGGTCGCGGCCTCCGTGCTCGCACCGGCCATGTTGATGGCCTGCGCCCGGATATAGTCGCCGTAGTCTCCGGGCGGCGCCTGGATGATGACGAAAGTCACGACGCTGAGCACGAGCAGGATCGGGACCGAGGCCAGGATCCTGAAGAAGACGAACCTGATCATCCGCTCGCCGCCCGGTCGCTAGAAGGGGGGAGCAAGGGGAAGGGAGGGATCCCCTTGCTCCTTTTCGCGCTCCTTGCCGGATGCGCTATTGCATCGGCTCCTCGCCATAGGCTCCAGGAAGGGTGCCGGGATGCAGCTCGTAATCCTCCTGCAGGTCCTCGGGGACGTACATCCGCTCGCGGATGGCGCTGTCCTCCGCCCACTGGAAGGCGAGGATCGGCGTGCCCGAGGCGACGTTGCGGATGCGCTTGTTGATGATCAGCGCCCCCGGATAGTTGGTGAGCCCGGCGGTATAGACGTTCTCGGTGTGGAGCTTCTGGTAGCGCTTCATCAGCTCCGCCTTCTTGGCCGGCTCGGGCTCCGCGATGAAGGCGTTGATCACCGCGACGGCCTCTTCCTCGAACGGCAGAAGGTCCACGGTGCCGTCGCTCCCCGCGCGATGATACCACGACGTTCGCGGACCGATGGGCGCGAGACGGTCGGTCTGCTGAATCGTCGTTATGTATTCGCGATCGCCGCGGCGGACATGCCAGTCGAACTGACCGCCTTGCGAGCGGTCGTCGAAGACCGTGTCCGCGACGAGGTCGAGGATGACCCGAAGGCCCGCCTCTTCCATCAGCGCAACGACGCCTTCCGCCAGATTGCGGTCGGTGGCGTAGGTGGTTTGAGCCAGGAGCGTGATTTCCACGTTGCCGCCGTCAAGCACGCCCTCCGGCCAGTTGAAGAACCCGTCGCCGTCGGTGTCCTGCAATCCGGCCTTCTCGAAATAGGCGTGCGCGGTCTCCACCGAGTACGGGTAGTAAACGGTCGAGTCCTTGTCGTAGAAGCTCGTGCCGGCATAGATTCCGCCCGGGTAGATGGCCGTGAAGGGGCCCTTGACCAGGGAATCGCCGAGCCGCGCCCGATCGATCGCCGACGAGACGCCCTTGCGGAAGTCGGTATTGCGGCTCAGCTCGCGCACCGCCTGCCCGCGCTCGTCCGGCTCCCCCCAGCCGTTGGCGGACAGGTTGAAGTTGATCGAGTAGCCGATGATGCGCGGACCGAACTCCAGCCGCGCCGGCGCATTCTCATCGGCCGCGCGCCGCAGCGCCTCTACGTAGCTCTCCGCCTGCTCGAGGTTCGACCAGTCGCCCGAGCCGGCCACGGCCTGCACGTCGCGGTCCGCCCAAGTCGAGAGCTTGTAGTGGACCTCGTCCATGTAGGGGAGCTGGTTCCCCTCCTCGTCGACCTTCCAGTAGTATGGGTTGCGACGCAGCACGACGATGTCGTCGGGCCTGTATTCCACGACCGTGTGCGAGCCCATCACCGGGAAGCCGAGCTCTTCCGGCGGGAAGGCGTTCACATACTGCTCGTAGGTGTTGTCCGAGTATTTCGGATGCTGCGGCTTCATGATGTGGCTCGGCCCGGGGCAGAACGAGCCGAAGGCCATGGCAAAGAGCGTCTGGGTGGGGAACGGCTCGGCGAACGTCCACCGTATCGTGTATTCGTCGACCGCCTCCAGGTTCGTCCCTTCGCCGCCGAACGCGCCCCGCGTTGCGCCGCCCTGGGGCGCGACATTGTCGTCGAGGATGTTGTCCTCCCAGAAGAACATGATGTCCTCTGCGTCGAACGGGTCGCCGTCCGACCATTTCGCACCCTCGATGAGCTGCATGGTGAGCTGGCGGCCGTCATCCGACCATTCCCAGCTCTTCGCCAGGTTGGGCAACGGCTCGAGCTCCTCGCCCTTCACCTGGAAGAGCGGCCCGGTGCGCGTGAGGCACTCCCACATCATGTAGGAGATGCCGCCCCAGCCCTGCGTCTGGCCGGCGATCCAGTTCCAGCCTTGCGGCCGGCCGCCGATGACGTGGCGCATCGTGTCGCCATAGACGCCGATGCCGTCGGGCATGTTGCCGGTCTTGAAGACGAGCGGCTCTTCGGGGAGACGCTCCGCGACGGGCGGCAGCCTGCCCGTATCGACGAAGCTCGTCGTCACCCATTCGGGCTCGTGATACTCCGGCAGCGCCTTGAATTCCTGGATATCGTCGCGGCCGACCAGCGTGACCTCGCCCTGCGCCGAGAAGGTCGGCGGATCGGGCGGAACCGTCGGCTCCACCATTTGCGCTTGCACGGCGATGCTTGAAACGCCGAGCAAAAGGCCTGCCCCGCCAAGGGCGATCAGATGTCTGGGCATGTCTCCTCCCTGCTTCATTGGACCGGATCGGACGCCGGCCATTCGGTTCGTCTTCGAGTTCTCTCCCGCTCGCGGATCGTTCGGATCACTCCGGAAGACCGCCGGGTGCGGCTTCTCCTCACGATGCCGCCTTTGCGTGCCCCTCCCCTGCCTCGCTGCGGTGCGAGCGCTCGGCTCGGACCACATCGACCGGCCGCACCTTGCGGCGCGCCGCCCCTTCCCACTGGCGGGTCGGGACCGTCGCCCGGCCGAGCCGGGCCTTCGCGCCTTCGATGGCGTGCGCGTACTGCGGCAGCCACTCGGCCTGCGCCACCACCATCTCGTCGACCATCTGCCAGACCTCGTCGGGCGAGCACACGGCCCCGACGAGCGGGTCGTGCAGCACGGCGAGCTTGAGGAGGTCGAGGTCGCCGCTGACGGCCGCGTGAACGGCCATGCGCTGCACGTTGACGGAGGCGATGCAGGTCGCCGCGCAGGCCTCCGGCAGCGTGATGCCGGCCGTCATGTTGAGGCCGAAGCGGTCGACGTAGCCGGGCGACTCGACGATCGCGTCGTCAGGGAGATTGGCGATCAGCCCGCGGTTCCTGACGTTGAAGTGGCCGCGGTAGGGGCGGCCCGTCTCGCGCGCCTCCAGGATGTAGCTCGCGTGCTCGGTGGAGCGCTCGCGCGGATCGATCGGCCTCCCGGCCTCTTCGAGGAAGCGGGGATAGTCGGTCTCGAACCAGTTGCGCGTCTCGATGGTGTGGCGGAGGTAGCCGCCGGTCTCCCCGTTGATCCAGTGGCCCATGTCGATCCAGCGTGGGATCTCGTCCGGGCGCTTGCGGTACCAGGGCAGGTACTCCGAGAGATGACCGTTGCTTTCGGTGGAGTAGAAGCCGAAGCGCTTCAGGACGTCGATGCGCACCTTCTCCTGCCTCGAATGGACCGGGTGGCGCTCGAATGCGGCGATCAGCTCGTCCCGCCCGATCCTCCGGCCGCGGAAGCGGATGTCTATGTACCAGGTCTGGTGATTGATGCCGGCGCAGACGTAGTCGAGCTCGCTCGTGTCCTTGGCGCCGAGCACCTCCGCGATCTGCTCGCCGCCGTGCTGCACGCCATGGCAGAGCCCGATCGTGTCGACGCCGCCATATTCGAGCGCCGCCCAGGTGTTCATCGCCATCGGGTTGGCGTAGTTCAGGAACGTGGCGCCGCTCTCGGCGACCTCGCGGATGTCCCGGCAGAAGTCGAGGACGACCGGGATGTTGCGCTGCCCATAAAGAATCCCGCCGGCGCAGATCGTGTCGCCGACGCACTGGTCGACGCCGTATCTCAGCGGAATCTCGATGTCGTGCCGGTAGGCTTCGACGCCGCCAATGCGCGTGCAGTTGATGACGTAGCGCGCGCCTTCCAGGGCGGCGCGACGATCGGTTGTGGCGGTGATTTTCGTCGGCAGCCGGTTGGCCGCGACGAGCCGGTCCAGCACCTGCCGCACCAGAGACAGGTTGTGCTCGTCGATATCGGTGAGCGCCAGCTCCGCGTCGCGGAATTCGGACACGCAGAGAATGTCGCGTACCAGCTTCTGGGTGAAGCCGATGCTTCCGGCGCCGATGATCGCGATCCTGATCCCGGGCACGTACGTCCCCTCTCGCGACGGCCTTTGCGGCCTCTTGCTCTCGCTCGCCGGGTGGGCCAAGGGTGAAATTGACTCCCGCAGGCTGCCCGGCAGCGGCTAGTATGCGGCAGGGACGCGCACAAAACAGAGAGATTTTGTGCTTCCATGGGTAATTCTGTGCTCACGCTGGCGAACATGATGCCGGTCATGAAGACCGTCTCGCTGCCCCGCGGCCGGCACCGGCTCCACACCATGCCGACCACCGTTGGCTACGAGCGGCGCGAGAACACGCAGTACGACTGGCACGGCAGGCGGCGCGGGAAGACGCCCTTCACCGTGCTGCAGCACACCATCGCCGGCGAGGGCCGCCTGCTCTACGAGCGCCGCCCCTACCGGTTGCGTCCCGGCGAGACGATGCTTCTCATCGTGCCGCACGACCATCGCTACTTTCTGCCGAAAGGCGGCACGTGGGAGTTCTTCTGGATCTCCATGAGCGGCCAGGAGGCGGTGCGCATCCATCGCGTCATCCAGGCCGTCACCGGGCCCGTGCTGAAGCTCAAGTCGGAGACGGTCGAGCACATCGCCGACTGCTGCCTGCGCCTTATCGAAGGCCACGGCGAGACGCCGGGCGCTGCTTCGGCGATCGCCTACGATGCCATCGGCGCGCTCTACGACGACGTGTTCGGATCGCAGAGCGCGATGTGGTCGGCGGACGAGGCCGTCACCCGCCGCGTTGCGGAGCACATCCTCGCCAATCTCGACGCCGAGCTGTCGGTTCCGGCGCTCGCTGAAATGGCCGGTTTCAGCCGCGCCTACTTCACGCGGATATTTACCGCCAGCGAAGGCGTGCCGCCGGCGGAGTTCGTGCTGAGGGAACGCCTGCGTCGCGCCGCGCGGCTGCTTGCCTCGCACACGCTGCCGGTGAAGGAAGTCTCCGCGCTCTGCGGCTTCGCCGATCCGAACTACTTCGCCAAAGCGTTCCGCCGCTTCTTCGGAACGAGCCCCACCTCCTTTCGCACCAGCGGAGCGCAAGTCATACCGACCTCCGGCGACCGCCCGACGCCGTCACGATGAAAAGGGGGGTGTCGCCCGGCCTCAGGCCGGAATCGCAAATGCCAACCAGCCATCCGCCGAGGTCATCATCAACGCAGCGGTCCACCCGCCGATCGCGAGCGCGCAATAGCCGGCAGGCGCGTGCATCGCTCGAATCCGCCGATAACGGCGTCACCCCCGGCCGTAGACGATTCGAACTCCGGTGTTGCTCGCACCGCTGTCGGCCGCCACGCCCGAACGGGCAGCGATGCGGTAGCGGTAGCAATAGCTACGATGGCAGAGGAAGCTGCCGCCCTTCATGACCTTCTCATTTTGCGCCTTCGCCTGGCTGTTGCGTGCTTTGGCCACGCGGGCGAGCGAGCGGACGTGAAAGGCGTCCGCCGTCCATTCCCAGACGTTGCCGGCCAGGTCGTAGAGCCCCGCGCCGTTCGGCGCGTAACTGCCAACCGGCGAGGTCGCCATCCAGCCGTCGGCTTTCGTGTTCTCGTCGGGAAAGCGCCCTTGCCAGATGTTGCAGGGCAGAAAGGCGGCGTCGTCCGGCTCTTCGTCTCCCCACGGAAAGCGCGGGTCGGCAAGCCCGCCGCGGGCGGCGTGCTCCCACTCTGCTTCAGTCGGTAATCGTCCGCCGGCCCATTCGCAGTACGCCGTGGCCTCGCCCCACGTCATGTTGACGGCCGGGTGCATGCCGTCGGCGTACCACTCGGGCTGCCGCGGCATCTGCCGAGAAGTGGCTGCTGCGAACGCGCGGAAATCGTCCACCGATACTTCGCGGTCGAGCATATCGAACGGGCGCGCAAACGAGCTGCGCACGCGTGGATTCTCGGCTTCGTCGCACCGCTCGTCTCCCGGCACGCAGCCCATCCACGATTCGCCCGCAGGTATAGCTTTCCTGACCGCGCGCGCAGCAGGCGGTGTAGTACTTGTAGGAGAAACCGGCGTAGAGGTAGTAGTGACGTTGTTGTTGAAGACCGCTTCGATCTGCGTCGCTCGGTCGGCTTTGAACTTGAGCGGCGCAGTGCCGGATGTCAGCGTGCCGTTAACGCTCCAGCCGGTAAAGCCCTGACGCTGATCTGCGGGAATATCGGCCGTCAGCTCGATGTCGGGGAAATAGAGCCCCTCGTAGCCGCTTTTCACACGTTCGCCTTCAATCACGACATCGACATTGGCCGGCGCGACAATGGCCACTCGCTGGCTCGGGTCGGTATTCAGCCACTGCTCGCTCGTCAGCCTGAAAAAGTCGCGGCGTCGTTCCAGAAACTGCCGAAGCCGAGGCAGGTAGTCAAGGCGCTTCACTTGCAGCTCCATAGCCGTCGTCAGATAGTGCTCGTACCGCTCCATGAGGAACGCCTGAGTCAGCTGGTGGTTCAGTGCCTTCTGCACGGCGCGCTTGAGATAGTCGCGGTACTGCGGGTCCTCCGCGATGAGCTGCGACAGAATCACTGAGCGCGGCTCGGCGGGATTGCGTCCGCGGCGGCCTTCAGCGA
>CAZMJQ010000378.1:0-3262 GCA_964566475.1 uncultured Propylenella sp.
CGCCTCGTCGACCTGCAGAAGCTCTCAGTGACGTAGCCATGCCCCACACGCTCGCACCGGGCCCGGTCGTTGTTGCGAGCCACAATGCCGGAAAAGTCCGCGAGATCGTCGACCTCCTGTCGCCATTCGGCATCGCGGTGAAGTCTGCCGCCGAGCTTGGACTGCCCGAGCCGAAGGAGACCGGCGCCACGTTCGCCGAGAACGCGGTGCTGAAGGCGCAGGCGGCAGCAGCCGCCACCGGGCTTCCGGCGCTTGCCGACGATTCCGGCCTCGCGGTAATGGCGCTGAACGGCGAGCCCGGCATCCATTCCGCGCGCTGGGCCGGCAAGGACCGCGACTTCTCCAACGCGATGCAGAAGGTGGAGGACCGGCTGCAGGCGGCGGGCGCCGTCACGCCCGAGCAGCGTCGCGCGCGCTTCGTCTGCGTGCTCGCGCTGGCGTTCCCCGGCGGGCCGGTCGAGACGTTCACCGGACGGGTCGACGGCACGCTCGTATGGCCGCCGCGCGGCGACAGGGGGTTCGGCTACGACCCGGTCTTCCTGCCGGACGGCCACACCCATACGTTCGGCGAGATGAGCGCGGAGCAGAAGCATGGCTGGCGGCCCGGCGGGAAGGTGGAGGCGCTGTCGCATCGCGCCCGCGCCTTCCGGCTCTTCGCACGCCAGCACCTCGGCGTCACGGCATGAGCACGAGTACGGCGATTCCCGAGGACGCCACGGCGTTCGGCGTCTACGTGCACTGGCCGTTCTGCGCGGCGAAGTGCCCCTATTGCGACTTCAACTCGCATGTCCGCCACCAGCCGCCGGACGAGCCGCGCTTCGCCGCCGCGATGGCGCGCGAGCTTTCCCATTTCGCCGAACGGACGGCGGGAGAGACGGTCACCAGCATCTTCTTCGGCGGCGGCACGCCGTCGCTCATGCAGGCGAGGACCGTCGAGACTATCCTCGATGCGATCGCGAAGCTCTGGCCGGTCGCGCCGGACGCCGAGGTCACGCTGGAGGCCAATCCCGGCAGCGCGGAGGCGGACCGGTTCCGCGGCTACCGCGCCGCCGGGGTCAACCGCCTGTCGCTCGGCGTGCAGGCGCTCGACGACCGGGCGCTGAAGTCGCTCGGCCGCATCCACGACGCGGCGGAGGCGCGGTGCGCGGTCGGGCTGGCGCGCGACATCTTCCCGCGCCTCTCCTTCGACCTCATCTATGCCCGCCCGGGCGAGACGGTGCCGGCCTGGCGCGCCGAGCTGGAAGCAGCGATCGCGATGGCGGCGGACCACCTGTCACTCTATCAGCTCACCATCGAGGAGGGCACGCCCTTCGCGCGCCTGCACGCGGCGGGCAAGCTCGTCGTTCCCGATCCCGAGCGTGCGGCGGCGCTCTATTCGCTGACGCAGGAGGTGGCGGAGGCGCACGGCCTGCCGGCCTACGAGATCTCCAACCATGCCGCCCCGGGCGCGGAGTCGCGGCACAACCTTACCTATTGGCGCTACCGCGACTATGTCGGCGCGGGGCCGGGCGCGCACGGCCGCCTGACGGCCGGCGGCATCCGCTACGCCACGATGACGGAGCGGCACCCCGAACGCTGGCTGGAGCTGGTCGAGTCGCAGGGCCACGGTCTGACCGGCGACGACGCCCTCGCCGCGGAGGAATGCGCCGACGAGATGCTGCTCATGGGGCTGAGGCTGCTGGAGGGCGTCGATGTCGGCCGCTACGCTGCGATCAGCGGTCGGCGCTTCTCCGACACGCGCCTTGCCTCGCTGCAGGAGTACGGGTTCGTCGAGCCGTGCGGCGAGGGCAGGCTCAGGGCGACCCGCGACGGCTGGCTGGTGCTCGATTCCGTGGTCGCGGACCTTGCGGCGTAAGCTGGCAAAGCGTAGCAGGAACCCTCGCCGGCTCCGGGAATTGACCGTTGCCGCAGGCCGAATGGCTGGGGGCATTGTTGGGGGCGCAGACCCAGGAGACAAGCCTATGCGTATCGTAACCCGCTTCGCCCTGCTTGGCGCGCTGATGCTGGCGCCGTCTGCAGCCTTTGCCTGGTTTCCGTTCCAGCCGGATTTGCCCGAAGACGTGGCCCGCGAGATCGCCTACCAGCACGGCGTCGTGATCATCGAGGACGTGAGCCGCACGTTCGACGCGGACTGGGAGATCGAGGGTTTCGACGACCTCGGCAACGAGGTCGAGCTCGTCATAGACGGCCGCACCGGGGCGATCGAACGGGCTGAGATGAGAACGAATTGACCGCCCGGCCCTCCGACGGGCGCACACCCTGAAACGGCGAAGGGCTGCCCGCGGGGGCAGCCCTTCCATTGCCGGTCCGCGAGTCAGCTCGCGACCAGACGCCGGTCAGCCGGCGCGAATCTCTCCAGAGGCGAGATTCCAAGTCTGCGAATTGCGTGACCGCGGCCTGAGACAATGAGACACTGGATCACCTCCTTTCGGTTGTTGCGGGGGAGGTCCAATGTGCCGCGCTTGGCCGATTCGCGCAAGCGGGGCCGGCGGGAAATTTCGGACAGCTCTTGGGTCGCCCTCGGGAGGCGCGGCAGCCCGCCTCAGCGGCGCCTGAACTGCTTGCGCGCCGGGCGCGGCGTCATCGGCGCGCGCTCGTCCTTGTGGCGGAAGACCAGCCGGCCCTTCTCCAGGTCGTAGGGCGACATCTCCACCGTGACGCGGTCGCCCGCCAGCGTCTTGATCCGGTGCTTCTTCATGCGCCCGGCCGTATAGGCGATGATCTCGTGGCCGGTATCGAGCTTCACGCGAAAGCGCGCGTCCGGCAGGAGCTCGGTGACGAGCCCTTCGAAAGTGATCAGCTCTTCCTTCGCCATGCACTCCTTCCCTTCTCCCAAACAAGATGGCCACCGCGCGGGGCGGTGGCCGATAAGCGGCTGAAACGGCTAGCGCGTCTTCCGCACGGCAGCGTCAGACCGCCTGCAGGTTGGAGGCGGCGTCCTTGCCGCTGCGGCGGTCGACCTCGACGTCGAAGCCGATCTTCTGGCCCTCCACGAGGCCGCGCATTCCTGCCTCCTCCAGCGCCGTGGCATGGACGAAGACGTCCTTGCCGCCGTCGTCCGGCTGAATGAATCCGTAGCCGCGCTGGCTGTTGTAGAACTTCACCGTGCCCGTTCGCATCAAGTGTTCCTTTCGTGACGGGTATGCACGCAGGACAGGCGCTTCACGCCGCCCGTCCGGTTAGTCGAAATTGGAAGAGAGTCTGAACGTGCGCCCGCGTCAGGTAAGGCGAAGCGGCCCAGGTCGTCCGGCCAAGATCGATC
>CAZMJQ010000379.1:0-19056 GCA_964566475.1 uncultured Propylenella sp.
CCCGGCATCCATTCGCCACCGCGCATTACCCCGAATCGTCCAGTGGTGCGATCGCCGGCTTCCCCTTCACGACCTATGCGCCGCCTGTGCTCGCATTCTGGGAGTTGGTGGAGAGCTGCCGCCTTGGCGCATCTCCATTTGACTGGCAGGGATGGTCGGAAGAACGCTGGCCAGGCACGGAAATCCTTGACCCGCTCTTGATCGCCCGGCTCACTCCGCCGACCTGCGCCGGTACCTCACGATGCTTCAGCGCGCCGAGCGGTTTGTGGACGGAGTGTGGGGAGCGGCGCTGCATTCGGGAGTGTTCGAGTCACTCCTGAGCCGTATTCTTGCCCTCGATCTTGAGGAGCGGCTTGCGATCGGGCGGTGAAACGAAGGTGCCTTTGGCCTCCCTCTTGGCGTTTGCCGAAGCTCGCGCCGGCTTTTCGTTCTCCGTTCCCTGACCGAACAATTACTCTCCCTGATACTCCCGTGTTTTTCCCTGTTTTTCGCGTAGGGAACTTGCAGCGTCTTGCCGTGCGGTCCAATAGGTTACGGCGAGTGGCCTTCGACGTTCGGGCCCATTTCTGAGAAAGTTCCCTGTATTTTCCCTGTACAACTGGGAAATTCGGGGGGGAGACGGGTTCGCTCTGGACTGCCTCCACAGCCAGCAAAAACAAGCCGGCAGCGGCGCGAGAAGTCGCCCTCCCTTCCTCGAATCGGCCGATCGCCCGCGACCGTCTTGACGCAGCGCGCGGCTGCGGGGCCAATGCGCCTGGCTCCTCGGACGCAGAAGGCGAGCGCCTTGGTGATCTTCGGCATCCCTTTGATCTCGCGCGCCGTCGCGCGTGACTGGTCACGTGTGGTGCATCAATTCAACGCAACGCTCGGCTCCCTTTACGGGCAGGCGGCGGACGACTTTCGCATCGTGGTCATCGGGACCGACGAGCCGGAGATCCGGATTCCCGTCGACGAGCGGTTCGCATTCCTGCCGTACCCCGACGTGCCCGACAACGATCCCTACGCCATGCGCCGGGACATGGAACAAAAGCGGCGCGCGATCGCACGCCATGCGCGCAGCCTTGGCGGCGGATACCTCATGTTCGTGGACGCCGACGACCTGGTGAGCTCCGAGCTCGCCTCCTTCATCGAGGCCTACCCGCACCCGCACGGATATCTCGTGGCGGCGGGGTATATCTTCGACGCAGCAACCGGCGCCATCGCGCCCTACCCGTTGCCGGGCTTCGAGGACATGCCCCTGGATATGGTGTGCGGGACATCGGCGATCGTCCGCCTCTCGGCGGAAGAGCTTCCGGCCACGGATGATGACGCGTCTGTCTTCGCGCATCTCTTCGGCAAGGGGCATCACTGGGTCCGTCAGCAGAGCAACGATGCAGGCAGGCCGCTCGAGGACATTCCGATCAGGGCGGTCACCTACGTGAGGGCGGTAGAGGACTGCCTGTCATTCCGGTTCGCCAAGGACGAGGAGAGCTACCAGCGCCATGTGCGGCTCATGCACGCCATTCCGCGTCATGCTGTCGGGCGCACGCCGCGGCTCGACCGGACCTTCAACCTGAAAGCCGCGGAGATGCGGCCAAGCGAGCCGCGCGATAGGCATAGCCCGGACTGAAGCGGCTGCCGCTACTTCTCGTGCTGCCTCGGTCGGGTGAAATCCCGCAGCCGCATGCGCGTGCGGTGACTTTCGGGGCCGCGTTGGGAGCCGTCGGGCGTGCGGCCGTGGTAATAATGCTTCTGCCAGCGCTCTGCCTGCGCATTCGAGTTCGGCTCCTTGAGGTCGCGGTTGAAGGCGCGCCTGCTGGCGCTCCAGTTGCGGTAGTCGGCCTCGAGATCGGGATCGGAGGACAGAGGCTTGAACTCCGGCTCAAAAGCCTCGACCTCGCCACGCCGTACCGGAAAGAAATGGCAGAACGGCTCCCCCTTCACGAACTCGACCTCGATCTCCGGCTGCGTGAAGAGCCAGTTCATCGTGAAGGTGTACGGCGCCCAGTCGGCTTCCACGACGCCCTGGAGCGGGGCGATGGCGTCCTTCGGCCTGTTCATGGGCCCCTGGACCATCAGGTCATATCCGGACTCGGTGCGAAACAGGCAGCCCATGTGGAAAGTAAGGACGCCCGATCCGAAATGGCTGATTGCAGGGGCGGTCGTCCCCTCCTCCGACTCTATCCTGATCGCGTCGAGTCCCGTTTCGCCGTCCCATGTCGCCTTGAAACCGGAGGGGCACAGGATCTCCCATCCGTAGCCGTTGGCGATGTTGAGCGGGAGGCACCGGTAGGCGAAGCGCTCGGCCGTTGCGTCCATCCAGGTGCGCTCGAGCGGCGCCGGGCGGATGTCGACGTCTCGTCCGTCGATGAGATAAGCGGTCAGCTTCATAAGGATCGTCTTCTACCCCGCACAGGTCCGGCGCGTCATGCCGCCATCCTTTCGCAGATGTCGGCGATGTCCGAAAGGACGTCGCGCTCACGGTAGAGTTCGTTCTCGCGCGCCACGCGGCACGCCTCCATCTCCAGCACGGGATCCTCGAGAGCGGCGTGTATCCCGGTGCGCACCGCATCCGCGTCGGTGTGCAGATAGTCGAACCGGTAGGCGATCCCACGTCCGGCAAGCGCCGCGGCGGTCAGCGACTTCTCGATGTCGGAACTGAGGACGACCTGCGGAACGCCGGCGAGCGCTGCGGCCGCTGCCACGCCGTGGCCCCCGCCATGGACGACGAGCCGGCTCGTCGCGAGCTGCGGACCGAGGCGCGCCGGTCGATCGAGTACCTCGACCCCCTCCTGGCGCAGCCTGTCCTTTCCCGCTTCGCCCAGCCCCGGCAGATACGCCAGGGTGTGCCCCGGCAGTCCGGCGAGGCACGCGGCGATAACCTCCAGCCGATCGGAGCCCTGCGGCTCCCAAAGGTAGCAGAAGACATCCGACGAGCCCTCCTCGCGAAGAGCAAGCCCGGAATCGAGCATCGGCCCCGCCAAAGACTTCCGGCGAAGTGAGCGGTACGGGTCCAGCATCGGCAGGGTGCAGACGCCTTGGTTGTCGCCCGCAAGCGCATCGGAGAGCACTCCAATAGGCGCGATGCCGAACTCGGCGAGTTCGGCGTTCACGATCCTGCACGTCTCCTCCTCGTCATGGACGATAGGCGCAAGGTCATGAAGCGCGGGAAAGGTGCTTAGGCCCGAAGGCGGAACAACGAAGCCGGTCCCGACCGCAAGGCAAGGAACTGAGCCGCGTGCGGCCAGAATCGCACCGGGTGCATAGTCGGCGATCACTAAGTCGGGCGCGTGCCGAGTCATCACCCTGCGCCAGCCGGCGATCTGACGGCGAACGCATTCCGCCGAGCCCAGCCCGATCTCCGTGAGAATGTCTCCCATGGAGGCCGACGACCTCGTCGCCTGTTGGCTGGCCCAAGGGCTGTCCCACTGCGGCGCGGCGCAGAGCCAAAGTCCTTCCGTGTCGAAGGCTCTTGGCGTGCGATTCATCGGAAAGGCGAGGAACGCGCGCCATCCGCGGACCTCCACTGCCCGTCCGATCCTGACAAGGCGTCTCGCGTGCCCCAGTCCGCGCCCCGCCTCCCAGCACAGCAGCGCAGTCCGGGCCAAGCGCCGGGTCGCCGGCTAGGAGTACGGATCTGGCGGCGGCGGTGGTGGCGGCGGCGGCGGCGGAGGTGGCGGCGGCGGCGACTGCGGAGGCGACGCGCTCTGGGCCCTCTCACCCGGCTCCTGCTGCGGCTGCGGCGGCACTCCGAACAGACGCGGATCGGGCACCGGGCAGCGATTTGTGTTGATCCTGAACTCAGGAAGAAGATCGATCTGATTCCCAAGAAGCGGCTGGAAGTATGAGGCAAGGATACGTTGCTGGTCCAACCACCCCGGCCTTCCGATGTCTCCGCCGGCGGGGCCGGAATAGACGTTGCAGCCGCCGTCGAAAGTCTCGGTGTCCGTGGCGTTCGTGCCATCGGCGCTACCCGAGTGCATGACCACGTCGACCTGCTGCGGCGCAGAGTGGATATCCATCGCCGTGCCGCGGATGCCGATTGTCATGGTGGGCGTGCGGATCGAGTAGGCGCTGCTCGGGCTGTTGCCGCTGATGAAGCGGAAAAGGCCCTTGGCCGCGTTGACGGTGACCTCGCGGGCGGTGCTGTCGGGGTCGAAGACGAAAGAGTCGAGGACCAGCGTGGAGTTGGGACCGACGACGATGCGGGTATCGTCGAGGAATCTGATCTGGGCCAGGCCGTTCGGGTTGGTGCTGATCTCGTCACCGACGTAGACCGGCCCTTCCGTCTGCAGCACGCGCGTGCCGCCCGGGCCGTCGGCGTCGGTGATTCTCTCGACCCTGATCGCGCTGCCGCTGGGATCGATCGCGTAGGCCGAGCCGGTTAGCGCCGTGCTGGCGAGCAGGAAGAGCGTGAGGCCACGGAGTTTCCGGTTGCTCGGCATGAACCCCTCCACCGATGCGGGAAGTAAACGGAACCGGGGCCAGCGCCCCATGTCGTTTCCGAATTCCCTTCATGTGCTCCTACACAGCGGCGGCCATTGCCGCAAGGTCGCACGGGCTTTGGAGGAAGAGCAGTGAGCGGGAACGGCAAACTCCCGGTTGCAGGATTTCCCTTCCCGGGCTGGCGCGTTAGAGTCGCGGCCGAAGGGGCATCCGCCTGAATGAAGTCATCCGCGACACGGCGGCGCGACCGGCGCCGGGCGATCCAGGTCAGCGCAGCGGGGTTGCTGGCGCTCTTTGCCGTCATTCTTGCGCATGCGGCCAGTCCCGGTCTCTTCAGCCGCCTGAGCGCGCTTGTCTTCGACTTCCACCAGCAGCTGAAACCGCGCCCGGAAGCCGGCGCCCCCGTCGTCATCGTCGACATCGACGAGGCGTCGCTGCGCGAGGTGGGGCAATGGCCGTGGCCGCGTTCCGACATCGCGCGCATCGTCGACCGGCTGCGCGAGCTCGGCGCCGGCGCGGTGGCGTTCGACATGGTTTTTTCAGAGCCGGACCGGACGTCGCTGCGCGTGGCGGCGGAGACGCTCGTGCTGGCGGGCGCCAGCGTGGAGCTGCCGGACGACCTGCGCGACAACGACGAGCTGCTTGCGGAATCGTTTGCGCGCAACGCGGTAACGGCCGGCTTCGTGCTGTCGAACGAGAACGACGCGGAGCTGCCGCCGCCCAAGACGGGCTTCGCCTTCGCCGGCGCGGACCCGGAATCGTTCCTCTACACGTTCCGGGGCGGCGTCACCAATCTGCCGATCATCAACGAGGCGGCCGCCGGCCTCGGCTTCTACAGCTTCCCGCCGAGCCCCGACGGGATCGTCAGGACCGTGCCGCTCGTCGCCCGCGGCGGCGACCAGCTCTATCCTTCGCTCTCCATCGAGACGCTGCGCACGGCGCAAGGGGCCGGCGCCATCGTCATCCGCGGCACCGGCGCAAGCGGTGAGGCGGACACGGGCGTCCCCGCCATGACCGCCCTCAAAGTGGGCGACTTCGAGGTTCCGACCGGGCCGGCCGGAGAGTTCCGCGTCTATTTTTCCGGGATTGCGAGCGTGCCGCGCATCCCGGCCGCGCACTTCCTCGATCCCGCCACCTCCGAGCAGTACGCCGATCGGCTCTTTGGAAGCCTCGTCCTGATCGGCACCAGCGCCGTCGGGCTGCGCGACATCGTGGCCACGCCGCGCGCGGCGGCGGTGCCGGGCGTGGAGGTGCACGCGGAGATCATCGACCAGATCCTCGGCGGCGCCTTTCTGACGCGGCCGGACTGGGCGCCGGGCGCGGAGGTCTTCACCGCCGTTCTCCTCTCCGTCCTCCTCATCGTCGCGCTGCTCCTCACCGGGCCGCTGATCGGCGCCATCGCGGCGCTGGCGCTGGTGGGCGCGGCGATCGCAACGTCATGGTTCGCCTTCGCCAACGGCCAGCTTGTGATCGACCCTATCCTGCCGAGCACGGCGGTGGTCAGTGTCTATATCGTGGCGACCGCACTGCTCCTCCTCTTGACCGACCGCGAGCGGCAGTTCGTCCGCAACGCCTTCTCCCATTACCTGGCGCCCACGCTGGTGGAGCGGCTCGCGGAGGACCCGGCGGCACTGGCGCTCGGCGGCGAGACGCGCGAGATCACCCTGCTCTTCAGCGACATCCGCGGCTTCACGTCGCTTTCGGAAAAGATGGACCCGCAGGAGATCACCAGTCTCCTGAACCGCTTCCTCACGCCCATGACGGACGTGCTCCTCAAGAACGAGGGCACGATCGACAAGTATATGGGCGACGCCATCATGGCGTTCTGGAACGCGCCGCTTCCGATTGCCGAGCATCCGCGCCGCGCCTGCTTGGCAGCGCTGGAGATGCTGAGCGTGCTCGAAGTGCTGAACGAGCGCGAGCAGACGCCGATCAAGATCGGCGTCGGGCTGAATACCGGCGTCTGCTGCGTCGGGAACCTCGGATCGGAGCAGCGTTTCAGCTATTCGGCGATCGGCGACGCGGTGAACCTCGCCTCGCGCGTCGAAGGCCTCACCAAGTATTTCGGGCTGCAGATTCTGTTGACGGAGAACACGCAAATCCACGCCACCGGACTGGCGATGCTGGAGGTCGATCTCGTGCGCGTCGTGGGGCGCAGCGAGCCGGTAAGCATCTACACCCTGCTGGGCGACGAAAGCCATACCCGCTCGAACGACTTCACATCGCTCTACTTCGCGCACAGCCAGATGCTGACGGCATACCGCAAGGCCTACTTCGCAGATGCGCTCACGCAGCTTGAGAAGGCGCGCGAGCTGGCGCCGGCTAGGCTGCACGCATTCTATGACGCCTACAAGGAGCGGATCGCCACCCTTGAGAAGAGCCCGCCCAACCCCGGCTGGGACGGAGTCTTCACGGCACAGGAGAAGTAGCGCGCTTGGCCGCCTTGCGGGCGGTGCGCGCCGAGGCCTTCTCCCAGGCGGCCGTCATCTCGCGGGCGAATGCCTTCGGCTTCTGCGACGAGAAGCCCTTGCCGAGATCGAAGGCCTCCTCGCGCAACGCCGCCCGGCGCTCGCCGATCTCGCGGAGCATGGCGTCGCGTGCCGAGTGCGCCTCGGCAGGAAACCCGCCGCCAGACAGCCGCTCCTCGAGCATCCAGAGGTCGTGCTCCTCGCCCAGAAGCTCGGCGGTCTTCTTCTCCTCGCCGTGGCGCGACCGGAGCGGCGCCGGCACGATCCGACGGAACAGGCGCAGCTGCGCCGCCTGGTCCTTCACCCGCTTGCGCCAGTCGTGCAGCGCCATTGGATCGGCGGACTGCCGCGCTGCCTTCCATTCCTTGCGAAGCTGCGCCTGACTGCGCTTCAGTCCCTTGCCGAGCGCTGTCGCGTCGTCCGGCCATGCAAGCCCGGCCAGCCGCGTCTCCGCCGCGTCGAGCATGCCGAGCACGTCGCGCACGCCGATCTCGACGGCCTGCTCGTCCGGCTCGCCGCCATTGGCGGCAAGGTGCGCGCGCAGGCGCACGACCTCTTCGTGCGCGAGACCGCCGGCGCAATCGGCTGCGATCCCGTCGAAGCTCTCAAGGAGCACCGTGTGGTTGCGCGGCCCGGCCAGTCGGCGCCCCGCGTCACGCCACAGCCGGTTCTCGTCCGCGAAGTCCGCCCCGAGCGACGGCCGCGCCAGCCGCAGCAGCGCACGCAGGCGCTTGAAGCTCTGCCGCGCCTCGTGGATCGCCCTGGCGCGATCCTTCGCGCCGCCGGTGAGCGCGGCGTGCACCTTTGCCACCTCCTCCGTCGCGACGTGCCGGAAGGCTTCGCCAAGCGCCACGCCGGGCTCGAACCGCCACGCCATGTCAGCCGACCTCAGCTCTCTCGGCCTCGGGCCACGACGCGTATGGCCGCTGGGCCAGACGAGCGGCGTAGTATTCGGCGGCGCCGGTGACCTCGCGGCCCGCCCAGTCCGGCAGGTCAACGTGCTGCCGCTCGCTCTCAAGCTCGACCTCGGCGATCACCAGGCCGGCATTGTCGCCCGCGTAGACATCGATCTCCCAGATGAGCCCGGCATGCGGCGAGCGGTAGCGGGTCTTGCGAAGCTCGCTTCCCTGCCGCAGCGCCATCAGCGCTTCGGCGTCGTCGACCTTGATGGGAAACTCGAGCTCCCGACGCAACATGCCGCTCCCGGCGCTCTTGATCGTCAAGACGCCACGCGCACCGTTCTCTATTCGCACGCGCACGACCGCGCGGTCGGTCTCGGCAAGATAGGCCTGCCTCAGGCCGCTTCCCTCGTCCGCCCTCCGGCGCCATCCGTCGCTTGCGACGAGAAACTTGCGCTCGATCTCCTGTGGCACGCGGGCATGCTGTTTCATGCCGGTGTCACATTCAATGCCGGCGAAACGCATTTTTTCTGACCGGACGGTCGGCTTCTCCGGCTCGGTGGCCCGTGCGCAGGAGTGCGCCCTCGCAGCTAGCCGCCGCCACCCTCCGGGTCGCCCGACGTGGCCTCGGGGCTCGTTTCGACGACAATCCCAAGGCGTTTCAGCCGCCGCCCGGCCTCCTCCTCCGCGATCAGGCGCGGACCGGTGCTGACATTGGAGACGGGCACGGCGCCCTGGCGGTGCAGGAGCGTTAGGAACTGCACCGGCAGGTATCCCTGGAGGAAGGGCTGCTGGTCGACCGCGAAGGAGGCGCTCCCATCGGCGACCGCTCTCAGGATAGTCTCCGTTACGTCGAAGGTTGCGACCCGGACGGTGCGGCCCTCCAGGGCCCTCACGGCCTCGATGGCGGGTGCGCCGCCCGCCGTTGCGCTGAGCGCCAGGATGACGTCGACGCTGCTGTCTTCCGTAAGCCGCGCGGCGACGGCCTCGCGGGCCTGCTCCGCGTTGGTGGGGATCGGCATGACTTCGACGGAGCCGGCGAACCCGTCGATGAACCCTTTGCAGCGCAGGTCGAGCGCGACGTTGCCGAGCTCGTGGTTCAGGCAGAGCGCCCTGCTGCCGGAGAGCTCGCGCATCGCCTCCCCGGCGACCCGCCCCGCCTCGTACTCCCCCTGCCCCACATGCAGCAGCGCGCCGAGCGAGCGGCCGATGTCGAAGCCGGAGTTCATCGAGATCACCGGTATGCCCGCATCCACGGCGGCGCGTATCGGCGCTGCGAGCGCGTCGGCATTGGGAATGGAGACGATGAGGCCATCGGGCTCCTCCGCGACCGCGGCATTCACAAGCGAGGCCATGCGGCTCAGATCGAACGTGTCGGGGGCCCGGTAGACAAGCTCCGTGCCGGTCTCCTCCGCTGCCTGCTCGGCGGCCGCCTTGACCGTCGCCCAGAACCCGTCCGTGCCCGCACCGTGCGTCACCATGACGAAGCGGAGGCTCGCCTGCTCCTGTGCATGGACGGCCGTGAAGGCCGTCAGCGATACGAGGATCGACGCTAAGAGACGGGCCATGGGTCTTGTCATCCGGCGCTCCAAGGCGCTGCGCAGCCTTGCCGGTGACTAGCACACCCGGCGCTTCAAGAAAGGCGGCGCGCCGCCCTTTTTCCGCAAGATTGCGACGTTTTAGGGCCGGCCCCGGTCAGTCGTCCGCGGATTCCGGATGCCGTCCCCGAGCGGCAGCCGCGGCGCGCCGTTGTGCGCGCCAGGCGAAGGGAATGTGCCCCAGGTAGAGAAGCGCTGCCACCGAGAGAAACGTGAATGGATAGCTCACCAGCAGCGCCACGAGGAGGACGCCGACGACCAGCACCGGTAGCACGGCGTCGCGCGGGATGCGGCGCCCGACCCGCTTCATCGAGAGCGTGGGGATGCGGCTCACCATCAGGAGGGCGACGAAGACCGCGTAGATTGCAACGACGATCGCGGCGAAGCGCACCTCCATCCCGCTGATGCGCTCCAGGAAGAAGGGGAGGAAGATCAGCCCGGCGCCCGCCGGCGCCGGCGCGCCGACGAAAAAGTCGCGCTGCCAGTCCGGCTCGGGCTCCTCGGCCGAAAGCGCCGCGTTGAAGCGGGCAAGCCTGAGCCCCGTGCAGATGGCGAAGACGAGGGCGCAGATCCAGCCGAGCGAGGAGAGCTCGTCGATCCTCCAGACGTAGATGAAGATGCCCGGCGCGACGCCGAAGTTCACGAAGTCGGCAAGCGAATCGAGCTGCTCCCCGAATTTCGAGGTGGCCCGGAAGTAGCGCGCCAGCCGACCGTCGACGCCGTCGAGAATGATGGCGAGGATGATCGCAGCGACCGCCAGGTCGAAGCGGTTCTCCACCGCCATGCGGATCGCCGTAAGCCCGGCGCACAGCGCCAGCAGCGTGACGAGGTTCGGCAGCACCGCCGTAAACGGCACCAGGCGGCGTCGCGGCCTTCCCCGCTTGGCTTCCGGATCGATGGGCGGAAAGAGGCCAGCCATCCGCTGCGCCCCTAGTCTCGCCGTACAGGAAACGGCGGCCGGAACTCGGCGCCCGGAAGAAGCGCGATGACGGTCTCGCCGGCGATCGCCCGCTGGCCGGCGCCGACCGCAGCAACCGAGCCCTCGGGAAGGTAGACGTCGAGCCGCGAGCCGAAGCGAATCATCCCGATCCGCTCGCCGGCCTGCAGGTCCGCGCCCTCGCTCGTCCAGCAGAGAATGCGCCGCGCCACCAGGCCGGCGATCTGCACCACGCCGATCCTCACGCCGCCCTCCGTCTCGATGATGAGGCCGTTGCGCTCGTTCGCCTCGCTCGCCTTGTCGAGGTCGGCGCTGAGGAACTTTCCCGCCTTGTAGGCGACGCGGGCGACGCGGCCGGCGACCGGCGCGCGGTTGATGTGGCAGTCGAACACATTCATGAAAACGGAGATGCGCGTCATCGGCTCCCCGCCCAGTCCGAGTTCGACCGGCGGCACGGCCTTCACGATGGGCTCGACCCGCCCGTCCGCCGGGCTGACGACGATCCCCGGCGCCGCCGGCACGACCCTGACCGGATTGCGGAAGAAGATCACCATCCAGCCCGCCAGGATCAGCAATATCCAGAAGAGCGGGGGGAAGACGAAGGCGAAGACGATCGCCAGCGCCAGCGTCACCGCGATGAAGGGCCAGCCTTCGCGGTGGATGTCTGGGATGGAGTCGCGGATGGAGCGCGTGATTTCCATCCCGCGCTCTTAGCATCAATGCGGGCCGCCTCGCCAAGGCGAACTACTCGGCGGCCTCCGGTGGGATGTGCTGCGGCGGCAGGTAGCCGTCCCGGTCCTCGCGTGCGCGGCGCAGCCGCTCGGCCATCTCGTCCGCCTCCCGCTGCCGGTCCCACATGGCGGCGTAGAGTCCGCCGCGGGCGATAAGCTCCGCATGCGTGCCGCGCTCTGCGATCGCCCCGTCGCGCAGCACGATGATGAGGTCGGCGTTCACCACGGTGGACAGGCGGTGGGCGATCACGAGCGTGGTGCGGTTCTGCGAAACTTCGTCGATCGCCGACTGAATCTCCTGCTCCGTCGCCGTGTCGAGCGCCGAGGTCGCCTCGTCCAGGATGAGGATCGGCGGGCCCTTGAGGATGGTGCGGGCGATGGCGACGCGCTGCTTCTCTCCGCCGGAGAGCTTCAGCCCGCGTTCCCCGACCGGCGTGTCGTAGCCCTCCGGCAGGCTCTCGATGAACCCCGCGAGCTGCGCCATCCGCGCCGCCTCGCGCACCTCCTCGTCGGTCGCGTCCCAGCGGCCGTAGCGGATGTTGTAGCCGATCGTGTCGTTGAAGAGGACGGTGTCCTGCGGGACGATGCCGATAGCGGCGCGCAGGCTGTCCTGTCGGATGTCGCGGATGTCCTGCCCATCGATCAGGATGCGGCCGTCGGTCACGTCGTAGAAGCGGTAGAGAAGGCGGGCGATCGTGGATTTTCCGGCGCCCGAGGGACCGACCACGGCCACCCTGGCGTTCGCCGGCACCTGGAAGCTAACACCACGCAGGATCGCGCGCAGCGAGTCGTAGGCGAAGTGCACGTCGTCGAAGTGGATTGTGCCCCCTCCGACTTTCAAGGGCGGCGCGCCCGGCTTGTCCTTCACCTCCGGCGGGACGCCGAGGAGCGAGAACATCGCTTCGATGTCGACCAGCCCCTGCTTGATCTCGCGATAGACGAAGCCGATGAAGTTGAGGGGGATCGAAAGCTGCATCAGGAGTGCGTTGATCAGCACGAAGTCGCCGATCGTCTGCGTGCCGGCCACGACCGCGCGGGCGGAGAGGACCATGCAAGCCGCCATGCCGATGCCGAAGATCAGCGTCTGTCCGAAGTTAAGCCAGGCGAGCGACGTCCAGGTGCGGACCGCCGCGCGCTGGTAGCGCTCCATGGAGCCGTCGAAGCGCGTGACCTCGCGGGCCTCGTTGCCGAAATACTTTACCGTCTCGAAGTTGAGCAGCGAGTCGACCGCCTTGGTGTGCGCGTCGTTGTCGGACTCGTTCATCTCGCGGCGGATGGTAATGCGCCAGTCGCTGGCGCGCACGGTGAACCAGACATAAGCCCAGACCGTCACCGCGATGATGACGACGTAGAGGAAGCTGAACTGGTACCAGATCACCGCCGCGGCGAGCGCGAACTCGACGACTGTGGGCACGGTGTTGAGGAGCGTGAAGCGGACGATCGTCTCGATGCCGGTGATTCCGCGCTCCAGGACGCGGGAGAGCCCGCCCGTGCGCCGGTCGAGGTGGAACCTGAGCGACAGGCCGTGCAGGTGCACGAAGGTGCGGTAGGCGAGCTGCCGCACCGCATGCTGCCCGACCAGGGCGAAGAGCGCGTCGCGCAGCTGGTTCAGCCCGGTGCCGAAGACGCGCCCGAAATTGTAGGCGACCACGAGGATCAGCGGCGTCGCCAGGAAGACCGGCCAGTAGTCCGGCGGGCTTCCCTCGCCCGCCAGCACGTCGGTCGCCCACTTGAAGGTATAGGGGATAAGGACGGTGACGATCTTCGCCGCGAGCAGCGCAACGACCGCGACGGCCACGCGCAGCTTGAGGTCGGGCCGGTCCGATGGCCACATGTACGGCCACAGGTTTACCAGGGTCGGGAACGTCCGGCCGGTCGCCGAGATTCGCGGGATGGCGGCGTCAGCCATGCACAGCCTCTTCCGGCGCGGCCGGAATCACCGGTTTGAGCGGCTCTTCCACTCCGAAGAGCCCAACGATCCAATCCAGGTCTGACCTCAGCTCGGCGAGGGCGGCGGGATTGAGCACGTAGGCGGAGCGCACGCCGTCTCGGCGAAAGGTGACGAGCCCGGCGTCCCGCAGGACCTTCAGGTGCTGAGAGACCGTGGACTGGGCGAGCGGGAGCCGGCTGCACACGTCCGCGCAGCAACAGCAACTCCGCTCCGCCAGCGCCCGCACGATCGCGATCCGCACCGGATGGCCAAGCGCCTTCAGCCGGTCGGCGGCCGCATCGTCGTTCATCGCATTCTGCCTCGTGGTTTTAGGCGGCAATCGTTCGTCGGCCGCCACGAGATCGCCTTAGGTGATCGCACCTGTCATCGTATATCGCCGATTTACGATGAGGGCAACCGGAGAGGTCAGTCTCGAGAGGTCAGTGAGTCCGGCTGGCCGAGGGCCAGCTCCGGTCGAACTGCGGCACGACGAACACCTGCCCCGGGAAGATCCAATGCGGGTTCTTGATGCGGTCGCGGTTGGCCGCGAAGATCGTTTGATACTTGATGCCGCGCCCGTAGTTCCGGCGCGCGATGCGCCAGAGGTTATCGCCGCGGCGGATGATGACGTAGACCGGAGCCGGCGCATTTCCCGACCCTGCCGCCTGCTGGCTTTCGCCGGTTGCCGCACTGGCGACGGGCTCCAGCACGATTCCCTCGGGATGCCGCAGGAACGGCCGCTCCGCCTGGGACGTCGCACTGGGGACGGCATCCCCCTCCGCAACGGCCTCAGCCCTGAGCACCACCTCGCCGGCCGGCACGTCCTTGTCGGCCTCCAGGAGCCAGACGCCGTCGGCCCCGGCGCGCGCCTCGCCCACGAGCACCCCGTCGGCGTACACGTTGAGAAGCGCGCCGGCCGGCGCCTCTCCCGCGACGAACAGGGTCCCCGTCTCTGCCTCCGCCGCCCTTATGGAGATGTCGGCCACATCGAGGGCGTCCGGCGCTGCCGATGCGGCGACTGCCGGTTCGCCGCTCTCGACACCGACGGGCATCGGCGGCGCAGGAGGGGACGTGACCGCGCCCAACGGCAGGGTCCCGGCGATATCGGCCGCCCGGCTCTCCGTGTCGAATCCCGCAGGGGGCGGCGCAGGCGGCTCCACGGCGCCTGTGGGCGCAGCCGCCGCAATATCGGCCTCACGGGTCTCGGCCTCAAACGGCACCGGCGGCTGGGCGGAGGGCTCCATGGCGCCCGGTGCCGCAACCGCCGCGATCTCCAGCTCCCGGCTTTCCGCCTCCAAGGCAGCGAGCGGCGGCGGAGGCGGCTCGACGGCCCCGGAGGGCGCGTCGGCAGCAACTGCTTCCCCGTCGCTTTGCGTGCCCGACGGAGCAGGTGCCGGCGCGGCGGGCGCAGCAGCGCCGGAAGGAGCGCGCCCCGCTACGGCGAGATCCTCGCTTTGCACATCAAGTCCCGCAATGACTTCGCCGGGAGCCCCAAGCGCTCCGGCCGGGGCCTCCGCAGTGGCGCCGAGCGTCGATGTCGTCGCCTCGCCGGCGACGATGGAGACCGGCGGCTGCGGCTCGTCCGTTCCGGCCACCTCCGTCCCGGCCCGGCCGGGCACCAGCGCATCAGCCGGCGGGACCGCCTCGGTCACCTCTTCCGGAGGAACGCCGGGCTCACCCGCGGCCTCGCCGTCCTCAACGGCGGCGACCTCATTCTCATCCGCACGGGCCGGCATCTGCGGCTCGGCGACCTCCTCGGCCGGCTCCGGCTCGGAAGGCTCAACGGGCTCCGAAGCAGCGGCGGTGTCCTGCTCGGTCCTGTCGCGGCCCGGCAAGGCTTCGGCGACATCGGCCTCCTGCTGCGTCTCGTCCGCTTCGGGCTCGGCGGCGACCTCCGCCGGCATCTCCGCCTCGCCCGCAATTTCGGGAGTGGCTTCTGCAATCTCCTCAGCCGGATCGTCCGCTTCGGGCAGAGTCCGGGAGACGTCATCGTCGGCCGGCATCGTCTCGCGGGGCGACGGCTCCGCTGCAGCGATCTCGTCCTCCGCCTCCTCCCCGGCGGGCCCCGCCGCCACGGTCCCGGACGGCGCCTCCTCGACGGCGCCTCCCGTTTCGGGCTCCACGCCCGCAACCTCTTCGGCCTGAGGCTCCATGCCGGGCCCGGCTCCGGCAAGCGCTTCCCCTGCATCCTCAGGCGCGCTCTGGGCGGGCTGTGAGGTCGCGGTCTCTTCCTCGGCCTCTTCCGCCTCCCGCGGGACTGCTTCGGCGGCCGTCATCCCGTCAGGCGCTTCTTCATCCGCGTCCTCAGCCTCGGCGATTTCGGCGACCGGCTGCCCGGAATCCGGAGCGGCATCGGGCGCCGCCACAGCATTCTCCTCTGTTGGCTCGCGAGCGGCAATTTCGGCCTCTCCGTCCCCAGGAACCTCGGCCGTGAGCTCCTCCGGTGCCTCGGGGCGCTCCGCCCCCGCGACCTCTTCGGCGGGCTCGCGCGGCTCCTCCACGGCATCCGGCTCGCCGGAGGCAACCTCCTCCTCCGCGTCGTCCGACGCGTCTAGCGAAGGCTCCGCAGCGGCTACCGCCTCGGCCGGGGCTCCATCCTCAGCCGTCCCCTCCGTTGCTTCGGCGACGGCTGGCGTCTCCGCCTCCGGCATGGGCTCCGTCACGGGCTCGGCGGCGGTGACCGCCTCCTCTTCTTCCTCCTGATCGGTTTCGGCAGCGGCGACTGCCTCACCGGCGTCAGACTCGGCAGTAGCGATCTCCTCCCCCCGTTCCACAGGCTCTTCTGCGCCCTCCGCGGCAACCTCGGCCTCCCCACGCGCTCCAGGTTGCTCCTGCTCGGGCTCCGCCCCCTCACCGGCACCGACCCGAGCGGCCGCCTGCTGCTCGCCCTCCTCCGGTGTCCCAGGCTCGCCGGGCTGAGCTTCCGCCACCTGCGCCTCGGGCTCGGCAGTCGGCTCGCGCTCAGCAGGCTGCTCCGCCTCCGCGATCGCCTCCTGCTCGGCGGTCGCCTCAGTCTCCGCAGGCTCGGCCACTGCCGCCTGCTCGGTCGCAGACTCGGCATCCCCCGCCTCGACCGTGTCTTCCGCTTCGGGCTGCACGCCGTCCTCGCCTGCCCTGCCGGGTTCTTCAGCCGCCGTCACCTCCGCATCGGTCAAAGCGCGCTCGCCGGCGCCCCGTGACGCCTCCTGAACGGCCCGGCGGTCGGCCTGGTAAAGCAGCACCGCCGCGCCGACGATGACGACGGCGAACAGCAAACCGAGTACGGCAAGGGGGCGCGGCATCGACTTCGGCAGGCCTCGTCGGAATCATTTGTGGCAGCTTCGATACGTTGTAGGCCGCTAAGCGCCTTGGCTCAAGGCAGGGCGCAGCCTCGTGCGATTGAACCGGCCCGCCACATGCGGCAGGTTTGCCGTCCCACGAGCGAGGAAAGAGCCTTGTCCCAATCCGACCGATTCTTGCTCGCCGGCGTCATGGGCTGGCCGGTCATGCATTCGCGCTCCCCCGCCATCCACAACCATCTCTTCAGACAGCACGGGCTGAACGGCACGTATGTTCCGCTCGCCGTCAGACCTGAAGGGCTTCGCGCCGCGCTGAAGGCGCTGCCCGCGCTCCTGTTTTCCGGCTGCAACCTGACGATCCCGCACAAGCAGGAAGCGATGGCGATCGTCGACCGCGTCGACGAGGCGGGCGACGCCATCGGCGCGATCAGCTGCGTGTCGGTGGAGGAGGACGGAACGCTCACCGGCTACAACAACGACCATTTCGGCTATTCCGCCGGCCTCCTGGACGCCGAGCCGGGCTGGCGCGCGGACGAAGGCCCTATCGTCGTTATCGGCGCGGGCGGCGGCGGGCGCGCTGTCGTCTACAGCCTTGTCCAGAACGGCGCGCGCGAGATACGGCTCGTCAACCGCACGCGTGCGCGCGCCGAGGCGCTGAGCCGCGACATCGGCGGCCCCATCGAGGTGCTGCCGTGGGAGGAGCGTAGCTGCGCGCTGGCCGGCGCGGCGATGCTGGTCAACGCCACGAGCCAGGGGATGAGCGGCAATCCTCCGCTCGACATCGACCTCAGAGAGCTCCCCACAACGGCACTGGTCTCCGACATCGTATATATCCCCGGCGAGACGCCATTGCTGGCGGCGGCACGGGAGCGCGGGAACCGCACCGTCAACGGGCTCTCCATGCTTCTCCACCAGGTGCGTCCGGCGTGGAGGGTCTGGTTCGGCATCGAGCCGGAGATCACGCCCGAGCTGCGCGCCGCGATCGCCGCGACGATATAGCCACGCGTCGCCGAGGTCAGCCGAGATCGAATACCATGTCGCATTCCAGGCCGGCGGGAGGATACCGCAGCTCGGTCTTCCCGCCGAGCTCCAGCGCGGCGGCCCGCTCGATTAGACGCGAGCCGAACCCGGTGGACCGCGGCGGCGTGACCGGAGGCCCGTTTCTTTCGCGCCACGCGAATTTCACGACGCGCGCCGTTTTTCTATCGACAACCTCCCACGACACCTCCACGCGCCCTTCGGGTACCGACAGGCAACCGTATTTGGTTGCGTTCGTGGCAAGCTCGTGAACGACCAGGGCCAACATCCGCACCTGCCGGGCGCCCAAGGCGACAGGCTCCCCTGCTAGCGAGATCGCGTCGTCGGTGCCGGAGAGATACGGCTCCAGCACATGCTCCATCAGTTCGCGCAGATCGACATCTCCGGTCTGCTTCTCGAAGGCGATGCCCTCGGCCCGCTCAAGCGCACGAAGTCGTCCGAGGAAACTTCTCTTGTATTCCTCCGCGGTCCGGCCCTCGACCCTCGTCTGACTGGCGAGCGACTGGACGAGGGCCAACAGGTTCCGCACCCGATGGCGAAGCTCGTTCGTCAGCAGATCCCGTTCCTCAACCGCTTGCGTGAGGATCGCGTGCGCCCTGATGCGACCGATCGCCGCCGCGAGCAGGTTGGCGTAGTTCCGCAGGAACGCGATGTCATCGTCGGTGAACGGCGACCGCTCGGTGGAATCGACTTCGAGAACCCCGAACGGCTCGCCGCCGCCCTGGATGATGACGTTCACCATGCTCTTCACGCCGTGGTCGACGAGAAGCTCGGGGATTCTGAATCGCGTCTCTGCGGCGACATCCTCGGATATGACCGGCTCGTCGCGCTGCAGGGCATAGCCGCCCGGCGATCCCAGATCGGCGCCGATCCTCGCCTTGCCGACCACGCCGGGCTTCCAGTTCACCCCGGCGCGCACGAGCAGCTGGCGTTCCTCCGGAAGGTACTCGAGCACCTTCACGAGCCGCACGCAGAGTGCCTGCGAGACAAGCTCTGCGGCCCTGTGAAGGAGATCGTCGAGGTCGCCGGATTGAAAGGCCTTCAGGCCGAAATCGGCCAGCGCGGCACGCTGCTTCCTCAGTTGGTTCGCCGTGTCGCCGTCGCTATCGGGGTGCGCCATCGATTCGGGAGACGGACGTCAGGCCAGGATTGGTACGTGACTTCATTTGACGGCACACTACAGTTGTGGGGCCGGTACGTAAACGTTCGCTCCGGGTCGGCGCCGCGGGGCCGGACACGCCGCTGTTCCTCTGTGGCGGCCGATCGGGCAGCCGGTCGCCATCGCGGAACAGCGGCTGGACTCATCGTCCGGCGGGAATACGATGACGAACGGACGCAGCCCACCGGGAGGCCAGCCTGAAGACATCCATCGCGACAGTGTCGATCAGCGGCGACCTGCGCGAGAAGCTTGCCGCGATCGCGCCGGCGGCGGTGGGGGTTTTGGGGAGCACGCTGAGCTTCAGTCTAGATGCAGTCATCCTCGGCCGAGAATTGGCGAGAGGCGAGGACCCAGAGCGTCTTGTCCTGGGTTCTCGGGCCTCCGCTTCGCTCCGCCCGAGAACGACGAGGCACTTTTTTGGGACGCTGCGTCAATAGCTCCGCGGCAGCCCCAGAACGTGCTCGGCAAGGTAGGCGAGGATGAGGTTGGTGGAGACCGGCGCCACCTGATAGAGCCGCGTCTCGCGCAGCTTGCGCTCCACGTCGTATTCCTCCGCAAAGCCGAAGCCGCCATGCGTCTGCACGCAGACGTTC
>CAZMJQ010000380.1:0-14723 GCA_964566475.1 uncultured Propylenella sp.
GGCGAAGCCGGGGCTTCGCTCCGGCGCAGCCAGGTGCGGGGGAGGGCTGGGAGGGGGGAAGACCGCCACGCGCGGCCGACCGAAACGCGCAATCGACGCGATCGAAGGGCTTAACGGCGGCGCGCTCCGCACGCATCCGCACCGGCGGGAGACAGGCATCCGATCCTCCAAGCGAGAGGGTTCAAGGCCCCGACGTCAAAGGGTCATTCAATGATGAGTTTGATAGTCGAGATACCTAAGTGCCTGTCAAGCATTATGTTTTGGAACGATTCCAGGGAGGGGCGCGGCCTTGTCGAGCAACGGCACCAACTGAAAAGTAGCAAATCCCGCGCCTTCCCCCCGAGGAAATGAAGAGCCGCCCCAGAAAGGGATTTCCCTTCCGTGAGGCGACTACCCGCCTACGGTCTTTGCGGCCTAAGCGGGCACTACTCAACTCGGGGAGAGGCGCGGGAGTTCCGATGGCAGAGCCGCAAGTCCTGTCCACGCTCAAGCGTAAGCAGACGAATATCCAGTCCTACATCCGCGATCTGGAGAAGCGCCTTACCCAAGCCCGACACGACCTGGCGCACGTCAACGCCACGATCCGCCTATTCGAGATCGGGGACGGCCAGCCGCAGTTCCCCGTCTATGCCAGCTTCCGGGGCCTCTATCGCAAGGGCGAGCTGACCAAGCTGTGTCTGGAGGCGCTAGGCAAGCTTCCCGAGCGCACCGGCACCAGCCGGGAGATCGCGGAATACATCATCGCTCAGAAGGGCTGGGACGGCTCAGACAAGGCGCTGCGGACTGCCGTGGCGCGTAGCGCCGTGAGCACCACGGCAAAGCCAGTGGCGGCGGAGCCTTGTCGAGAGGCTGGGGAAGCGGGGCGGGGCGGTTCCGTGGCGGGTGAACATGAAGCGAATCGGCCTCGCAACTAAAGCCTGGCATTAATCGGTGCGACATTGTCACCAGGGGTATAGGCTCACTGAAATCCAAACGGTGAACGGTCCCGGGACGCCGATGCAGAAAATGATGTAGCGAGGGGCCGTGCCCTGCTTTTGCGGCCGGCTGATGCATAAACGCCGCGCGCGGCCCTGCCGAAGGATGCAGGAGAGCCCCGCCCGGTGAGGTTCGCGGCCAAAGGGCGGGGCTCGCTCGCATGTCCTGTCGGGACACCGAAAGGATCGGATCGCACGCCCGGCGCCGTGTCGGTATTGACCCGGATCAATGAACCGCCGGCCGCGGGGCGCATGCGGCGCAGCTGCACCCGCGGCGGCTGCGAGGACCGAGCACAACGCAGATGGCGGGAGGGAGGAGACGGAGTCCCATCCGGCCTGCGGCCAAGCCGGCGGGGACTCCGTGTGTCCACTTGGGACACGAGGGATGCATACAGCCTTCGCCATAACACCGGTGTGGCAATTGCCACACATGGTGAACGGAAGCGGCCCGCAATCCCTGTTGCCCACAGAAGCGAGGCGGGTGCCGCTCTCGAAGCGGCGACGGCCGTAGCCGCCCCAGCCCGAAGGCCGGAGCGGCTGCCCGCCCCTCGCGGCCAAACTCGAGGCAGGCCGGTTCCAACGGGGTTCTCCGGGAGGAAGTTCCGCACATGCGACGCCGCGCCCGGGCTCGGGTCTCCGCGCGCGGCGAAAAAACGACCGCCCCTCTCGTCAGAGTCGCGGCCGCAGGGATCGCGAGTCCTCAGTGCGGATAATGCGCGAGGAACTACGCTCGCGAAGCTACAGGGAAGGCCAGGCGGCCCGCATCCCCCAAACGGGGTATGCCGCACGCGTCCTCCCGATTCGGCTAGGCATGGAACGTCCGCGGCAGGAGCTGCCGCATGCGCCAGTGGAACGTGACGCTGCGCGCCCCGAGGAAGACGAGGAGCGCCAGCCACAGGCCGTGATTGCCCAGCAGCGGCGTCAGCGCGGCCCACGCGGCGAGATAGACGACGACCGACACGAGCATCATGTTGCGCATGTCGCGCGACCAGGTGGCGCCGATGAAGACGCCGTCCATCTGGAAAGCCACGGCGCCGACGAGCGGCGTCAGCACCGCGTAGGGCAGGAACTGCCGCGCCACGTCGCGCACCTCCTGCGCCGTGGTCATCAGGTCGACGATGAGCGTGCCGGCGGCGAGATAGACGAGGCTGAGGGCGGCGCCCGTGCCGAGGCCCCAGAGCGTCGTCAGCCGCACCGTGCGCTCGAAGGCAGGGCGGAAGCGCGCGCCGACGGCGCGGCCGGCAAGCTGCTCCGCCGCGGTGGCGAAGCCGTCGAGGAAGTAGCCGCCGACGATGAAGAAGTGCATGAGGATGGCGTTGGCGGCGAGCACCACCGCGCCGAACTGCGCGCCCTGCCGCGTGAAGAAGGCGAAGGCGAAGAGAAGCACGAACGAGCGGATCATGATGTCGCGGTTCACGCCGACGAGGCGCGCGAAGCCCACCCGCTCGAAGATGCGCGCCCAAGATGGCCGCTCGGCAAGCGGCGCCAGCTTCAGCACGATCGGGACCTGCGCCGCCACCGTGATCGCCTCCGACAGGATCGAGGCCCAGGCGACCCCCGGCACGCCGAGGCCGAGGCCAAGCACGAACCAGGCGGAGAAGACGATGTTGAGCGCGGCGAAGAGCGTCTGCACGCCGAGCACGATCATCGCCCGTCCGAGGCCGACCAGCCAGCCGAGCAGCGCGTAGTTCGCCAGCGTCAGCGGCGTCTCCCAGATGCGGATGTAGAGATAGTCGTGGATCGCCTCGACCACTTCCGGGCCGGGGTCCATGAACCACACCGCGCCCTCGATGAACGGCACCTGCAGGACGAGGATCGCAACGCTGATCACGGCCGCGACGAGCAGCGCGCGGGCGAGCACGGCGATGATCTCCGGCCTGTCCGCCGAGCCGACCGCCTGCGCGGTGAGGCCCGTGGTGCCGGCGCGCAGGAAGTTGCAGGTGGTGAAGAGAATATCGAGGATGATGGCGCCGACCGCGATGCCGCCGATCAGCGCGGCCACGCCGAGCTGCCCGATCACCACCGTGTCGATGACGCCGATCAGCGGCACGGTGAGGTAGGCCAGCGTCATCGGCACGGCGAGGCGGAAGACCGCGCCGTGCGTCACCTGGAACGGGCGGACGGGCGGCGTCGCGTCCGGCGTCACTCGGTGCGGCGCCCGCCGCCGAGCTTGAGGAGGCGAACGACGAGAAACACCGGCACGACGATCAGCGCGCCGATGACGAGGTACTCGACCGCCTCTTCGAGGAAGCCGAAGCCCATGTCGTAGATGCGCCAGACGACATTCTCCACCCAGCGATAGATCTGGACCGGGCGGATGTTGAACACCGAGAGCACGAGCCCCACGACGAACGACAGGACGAGAAGCCGCAGCGCGACTCGAAGCGGAGTGTCTCCCAGGAAGCGGTTCAGGCGTTGCGACATGATTCGTTGCGGTCCCGCGCTCCGGGCCTAGGTAAAGGGCGGCGCACCGGGCTACAAGCCGGGGGCTTCAGAGGAGCGGAGCACATGGCGTCAGACGAGACCGGGCGATCTGTCGTGAGCCGTGCCGAGCTCGCCGAGCAGCTCCGCGCGCTCGGCGTTACGCGCGGCGGGGTGCTGCTGGTCCACACCTCCTTCCGCGCCGTGCGTCCGGTGGAGTGCGGGCCGCACGGGCTGATCGAAGCGCTGCGCGACGCCCTCGGTCCGGAAGGCACGCTGATCATGCCGTCGTGGACGGGCGACGCCGACGCAGTCTTCGATCCGCTGACGACGCCGGCGTCGCCCGACCTCGGCGTAGTGGCGGACGCGTTCTGGCGCCTTCCCGGCGTGATCCGCTCAGATCACCCCGAAGCGTTCGCGGCGATCGGGCCGCAGGCTGAACGGATCCTCTCCGACCCGCTGCCGCTGCCGCCGCATATCCCCGAGAGCCCCGTCGGCCGCGTGCGCGAGCTTGACGGACAGGTGCTGCTCCTCGGCGTCGGGCACGACGCGGACACGACGCTGCACCTGGCCGAGATCCTCGCCGGCGTGCCCTATCGCGTTCCGGCTTATTGCACGGTGCTGCAGGATGGCCGCCCGGTCAGGATCGCGTTCGGGGAGAACAACCATTGCTGCCGCCGCTTCGCGCTGGCCGACGACTGGCTGCGGGCGCGCGGCCTGCAGTCGGAGGGCCGCATCGGACATGCGCACGCGCGGCTGGCGCGTTCGCGCGACATCGTCGCGGTCGCTGTCGAGCATTTGACGCACGATCTGCTGATCTTCCTCCACGCGGCGGACGCCGGCTGCCGCGACTGCGACGAGGCGCGGGCAACTATCGTCGATCAGGAGGAAGGTCAGCAATAAGCGATGGAGATGGGCGGCACGGCACCGGTTCCTCCCCCGCAAAGCGGGGGAGGGGGACCGCCCCCCGGGTCCGGCCTCTGGCCGGCCCGAGGACAGGCTGCGGCGGTGGAGGGGGCGGCCGCTGGCTCCGTACCGTGCGGCCGCCCCCTCCACCATGCTGCGCATGGTCCCCCTCCCCCATCTGCGATGGGGGAGGAACCAGCGCGCGGCGCTCGATCGCTCCATCTCAGCCCGCTCGCGGCAGGAGCTTCTCCAGCGTCTCCAGCCGATCCGCCTCCGCCGGCGGCTTGTCCCATCGCAGCCGGCTGATCCGCGGGAAGCGCATGGCGATGCCGGACTTGTGGCGGGTGGAGCGGTTCAGCCCCTCGAACGCCACCTCAAGCACCAGCCCGTGCTTCGGCTCGGCGCGCACGGCGCGCACCGGGCCGAAGCGGTCCACCGTGTTGTTGCGGACGTAGCGGTCGAGCTCGCGCAGCTCCTCGTCGGTGAAGCCGAAATACGCCTTGCCGACCGGCACGAGCTCCGCCGCGTCCTCGGGGCCGGCCCAGACGCCGAACGTGTAATCGGAGTAGAACGAGGAGCGCTTGCCGTGCCCGCGCTGCGCGTACATGAGGACCGCATCGACCACGTGCGGGTCGCGCTTCCACTTGAACCACGGCCCCTTCGGCCGCCCCGGCACGTAGGCAGAATCCCAGCGCTTCAGCATCAACCCTTCCGCCACCTCGTCGATGCGATCGTCGGCCGGCGGCTCGGCGCGAAGCCGCGCCAGATGCTCCCAGCCGTCGAACGCGACGAGCGGCGATAAATCGATGCGCGGCGACCGGTGCCGCGCGACGAAGCGCTCGAGCCGCGCACGGCGGTCGGCGAAGGGAAACGCGCGCAGATCCTCCACGCCGTCGACCAGAAGATCGTAGGCGCGGATGAAGGCCGGGTGGCTCTGGATCAGCTTCGCCGACACCGTCTTGCGGTTCAGCCGCTGCTGCAGGTCGCCGAACGGCGCGACGGCGATCGTCCCGTCCGCCTCGCGTGCGACCAGAAGCTCTCCGTCGACCGCGCCTTCGAAGTCGAGATGCTCCAGGATATCGGGGAACGCGCCCGAGATGTCGTCGCCGGTGCGTGAGTAGAGCTTGCGCACGCCCCCCTCGCTCACTGCCTGCACGCGCACGCCGTCCCACTTCCACTCCGCCGCATAGTCGTTGGGATCGAGCTTTTCGAGCTCCGGCTCGTTGAGCGCCTGCGCCAGCATGACCGGACGGAACGGCGCCAGCGCGGCGCTCACGGGGCGCTCGCCTTTTCCTTCCAGCCACCGGAAGAACGCGACATAAGGGGGCGTAAGCCCGTGCCATATCTCCTCGATCTCGATCACCTCCTTGCCGCCGAGCCGCGCCAGCCCCTGCTTGGCGAGGCGCGCCGTGACGCCGACCCTGAGGCCGCCCGTAACAAGCTTGATCAGCGCATAGCGGCCCGACGCGTCGAGGCGGTCGAGCCAGCCTTCGACCAGCCTCGGCCCCTCCAGCCGCGAGGCGGCGTGCAGCGCCTCGACCACCTCGGCGAGCTGGAGAGCCTCCGCGTCGCGGGCCTCCGCCGGCCAGACGAGCGCGATGGTCTCCGCCAGGTCGCCGACATAGTCGTAGGAGTAGCCGAAGAGCACTTCGTCCATGCGCTCCGCCACGAGGCCGCGGAGCATTGCCGGCTTCACGCTGGCGATGGAGAGGTCGCCGGTGAGCGCCGCGAGCGCATAGCCGCGGTCGGGGTCGGGCACGGCCGCGAAATAGTCGGCGAGCAGCTTGAGCTTGCCGTTGCGGCCGGGCGTCAGGACGAGGCGGTCGAGAAGGGCGGCGAAGGCCTGCATAGCCGCAGGAATATAGACTCTCGGCCCCGCCCCTGCCTGCGCCCGGCCCGAAAAAAAGCGCCCCGCATCGACCCGGCAGCCTTGGGTCGAGCGGGGCAGTTTGAGGTCCAAGCGGACCGCCTGACGCTCGCGAATTCCGCCGTCGCAGGATGTGATGATTCCCACAATGCAGGGCCGCACCTCGTGCAATCTGTGCAGGATCGAATAAACCTTGGAACCACAAGCCCGTGGCCGGCATTCAACTCCCGGAAGAGGGTGCCGTGAAGTGTCCGATTACCGGAGAAGAGGTCTTTCCGAACCTGGCTGAGCTGAAGGAGCTGGGGACGCACATCCTCGCCTGCCCCTCATGCGGAAAGATGCATCGCTGGCTGGCGCTCGCGTCGAAGCTGGTCGAAATCGTGGACCCGGACAAGGGCCCGGCCGACGGCGAAGAGAAGTAGGACCGCCGGCCGCCAGCCGCTGTGCTAAGCGGACGCGCGAGGGGCTCCCGTGAGGCCGCTCATGAACTGGCTGAACTCGACCGGGAAGGGAAACACGATGGTGGAGTTCTGCTGCGCCCCGATGGTGGTGAGCGTGCCGAGATAGCGCAGCTGCATGGCCTCCGGACGCCGCGCCAGAATCTCCGCGGCGTCGAGCAGCTTCTGTGCCGCCTGATACTCGCCTTCCGCGCTGATCACCCTGGCGCGCCGCTCGCGCTCCGCCTCCGCCTGACGCGCGATGGCGCGAACCATGCTCTCGTCGATGTCGACGTGCTTGATCTCGACGTTGGCGACCTTGATGCCCCAGGCGTCGGTCTGGTCGTCGAGGATCGCCTGGATGTCGTTGTTCAGCTTGTCGCGCTCCGCCAGCATCTCGTCGAGGTCGTGCTTGCCGAGCACCGAGCGCAACGTCGTCTGCGCCAGCTGGCTGGTCGCATCCATGTACTGCTCCACCTGGATGGTGGCGCGCTCCGGATCGACGATGCGGAAATAGAGCACCGCGTTGACGCGCACCGACACGTTGTCGCGCGAGATCACGTCCTGGCTCGGCACGTCGAGGACGAGCGTGCGCAGGTCGGTGCGAACCATCTGCTGCACGAACGGGATGAGCAGGATGAGGCCCGGCCCCTTCACGCCGGTGAAACGCCCGAGAGTGAAGACGACGCCTCGCTCGTATTCGCGCAGAATTCGTATGGCCGTCGCAAGCAGCGCGACGATCGCGACAAGGACGACGATGAAGAAAACGAGATTGCCTGGCATCAAAAAAACCTCCTCAGTCTCTTGCTGTCTCCGGCTCCACTTCGAGCGTCAGGCCGTCGAGCTGGTGAACGCGGACAGTCGCGCCGGCGGCAAGGGGCGCCGATGACACAGCGCGCCAGCGCTCGCCGCGCAGGAAGACGTGGCCCTTGCCGTCGGCCCAGTCCTGCACCGTCGCACGCGCGCCGATCATCTCCTCCCTCCCGCTGGCGACCTTGCGCCCGCGGCTGCGGACAAGCGCGCCGAGCACGAGCATCGAGAAGCCGAGGCTGACCGCCACCAGCCCGGCGATGACGGGATAGGAGACGCCGAAGCCCGGCACCTCCGTGTCGATCAGGATTGCGGCGCCGAGCGCGAACGCGACCGCCCCTCCGATTCCCAGTATGCCGAACGACGGCGCGAAGGCTTCCGCCGTCATCAGCGCCAGGCCGAGCAGGATCAGCCCGAGCCCAGCATAGTCGATCGGCAGCACCGCAAGCGCGTAGAGGCCGAGGAGCATCGATATGGCCCCGATCGTGCCGGGAAAGATCGAGCCCGGATTGATCAGCTCGAAGATGATCCCGTAGACGCCGATCATCATCAGGATCAGCGCGACGTTCGGGTTGGTGATCACGGCGAGGAAGCTGGTGCGCCAGTCGGGCGCCACGCGCTCGATCTCCGCGCCGCTCGTAGCGAGGGTGACAGGCGTCTCGCCGACCGTCACGGTCCTCCCGTCAAGGCTCTCCAGCAGCGTGTCCATATCCGGCGCGAGGAGATCGGCGACGTTCTGCTCGACGGCCGCGCCGGCCGAGAGGCTTGCCGCCTCCCGCACCGCCGATTCCGCCCAGTCGGCGTTGCGGCCCCTGAGATCGGCAAGCGAGCGGATATAGGCGACGGCGTCGTTCACCGCCTTGGCCTCCGATGCCGTACGCGGCGCGGCCGGGCTCTCCCGCGCGGCCGGCTCTTCCTTCTCCTTCCCCTCGTCCTGTCCTCCGAAGGGCAACCCTCCCCCGCCGCCGATCTGTACCGGCGTCGCCGCGCCGACATTGGTGGCAGGCGCCATGGCCGCGATGTGGCTCGCGATCATGATGTAGGCGCCGGCGCTGGCGGCGCGCGCGCCGGAGGGGCTGACATAGGTGGCGACCGGCACCGGCGACGCCAGGATCGCCCGAATAATGTCGCGCATGGAGGTGTCGAGGCCGCCCGGCGTGTCCATCTCGATGATGGTCAGCGCCGCGCCGCGCTCGGCGGCGCCCTCGATGCCGCGGACCAGATAGTCCGCCGTCGCCGGGCCGAGGGCGTCCTGGAGCTCGAGCACGACGACGACGCGGCCGGCTCCCTGCGCGGAGGACCGCTCCGGCGAGGCCCAGACGAGCAGGAAGGCGACCGCAAGCGAAAGGATGGCGGACACGGCAACCCGCAGCGGGATTCGCCCGTTCATGCGCCGAAACTAGGAGCTTCCGGGGCCGAGCCCAACCCGAAATCGCGAGCTTCCCCGCTTCGTGAGGCGGGAAGCGGGCGGAAAACCGGGCAGAGCCCGGCCCCGAGCCTACCAGCTGCCCGGATCGAGCCGCCGCCGCAGGCGCCGGTTCTCCGCCTGCAAGCGGCGGATGCGCTGCGCCGTGTCGATCGGCATCTCGCATTTCTCCATGTCGGAGAGCACGACGCCCGCCCGGTCGTGGCGCCTCCAGACGACGCGCGCCGAATGCGTCTCGCCGCGGTGCGGGATATGCAGGCTGAACTCCGTCGGGGTGACTGCGGTGTGGGGGAACACGATCATGGCGCCGTGCGGCGCGATGTTGCGCACGACGCAATCCATCGTCGACTGCAGGCGCCGGAAGCTGATCCGGCCGCCAAGCAGGCTGCGGAGCCTGGTCTCTTCGCGACGTTCGGCCATCGGATGCCCTCCGGCGTAAAGGTTACCGGAACCTTTATCGGCCGGGAGGGCATCAACGATCCATTAACGATCGCTCTAAAGGTTAACGCGCGGCGGGCAGCACGGGTCGCCGCCGCGTTCGTTCCTCAGACGTAGAGTGCGTCCGACGCTTCCTTCTGCTGCGCGCGCCGCATCTGGCGCGGCGTCAGATGGCGGTGCTCGGGCTTCTCGCGCGCCTCCACGTCGGCGAGCGCCAGCCCGGCGGATTCGCCGCGCCGCCAGACGACCTCCGCGCGATGCGTCTGGTCGTGATGCGGGATCGTCAGGTCGAACGCGTCGGGCACGCGGAACGCTTCCGACAGCACGATGCGCGCGCCAAAGGCCGACAGGCTGCGCACGGTGCAGTCCATGGTGGACGTGTGGTCGTCGAACTTGATGATACCGGAGAGGAGCGTCTTGAGGCGCGGCTCGCGCCGGCGCTCGACCTCCGGATAGGTTGCAGGCTCGGTCATGTGGGCCTCCTGTTCTCCGGTCCATCGGCCGGTTAACGGAAGGTTTATGCGACCGCCGAGGCACGGCGATCCAGCGCAACCGTTCGGTAAGCTTACTTGGGACGCTGACGCGCTGCCACTAACGGGTCTTGCTGCCGCTCCGCGCTAGCGCTTGTCCGAGAGGATTTGGGCGCGGTCGGCTTCGTGCACGCACTGTATAACTACCGTCGCTCTCGCGCTCCCGTTCGACTGCGAAACCTTCGGATATAAAATCCTCAACAAGCTGCTTCGCCTTATCTTCCGGTACGCGCCGAAACTCGTGAACCACCTGATCGGCGAATTCCTCAAGAGCGGGCATTTCGATGCTCCCTTTACCACCAAATAAGCTCATAGGCCAAAATGCGCAATCGCCCGCTCCCGATCCGCCTTGAACTCCTCCGAGGCGAGGAAGGCGGTTATCGAGCTCGTGCTCACTTGGTTTTGCTCCAGCCACTCCTCCAGCTGGCGCCCGTTAGCGGCATTCACTTTTCCGTCGGGCTTCCAGAATTTGCGCAGCTTCTCCGCAGCGTCTCCTGCCGGGACGTAGGCCTCCGTTATCTTCACGGTTCTCTGGGCGGCCAGATAGCCCCCGTCCGACTGGAAATCACCGGGTCCATAGAGCTTCTGCGGCGAGGCCCAAAGGGTCACGAAGAACAGAAGCACCAAACCGGACGGAAAAAGCACGACGAACCAGACCAGAATCAGGCGAGCCGCACCCGACTCATCGATGAAGGGCAGAGCCGCTGCACTTACCGCTTCGCTTAACCCAGCGAAAACCGCAATGAGCGTCAGCGGATTGCCGACATGGCCCGGCCGCAAATGCCATCTGATTATCCTATTTCCAAAACACCTTCCGGCGCGGCTGCTCAGTAGATCACCACGCTACGGATCGACTCGCCCGCGTGCATCAGATCGAAGCCCTTGTTGTTGTCGTGGAGCGGCATCGTATGCGTGATCATCGGGTCGATCTCGATGCGATTGTCCATGTACCAGTCGACGATCCGCGGCACGTCCGTTCGGCCGCGCGCGCCGCCGAAGGCGGTGCCCTTCCAAACGCGCCCGGTCACGAGCTGGAACGGGCGGGTGGAAATCTCCGCGCCGGCCGGCGCCACGCCGATGATGACGGAGACGCCCCAGCCGCGGTGGCAGCTCTCCAGCGCGGCGCGCATCACATCCACGTTGCCGGTGCAGTCGAACGTGTAGTCCGCGCCGCCGATCTGGTCGGCGCCCTTCTTCGTCATGTCGACGAGATGCGGCACGAGGTCCTTGCCGGCCTCCTTCGGGTTGACGAAGTGCGTCATGCCGAAGCGCTCGCCCCACTCCTTCTTCGCCGGATTGAGGTCGACGCCGACGATCATCTCGGCGCCGACGAGCCTCAGCCCCTGGATGACGTTAAGCCCGATGCCGCCGAGGCCGAAGACGATCGCCTTGGCGCCCGGCTCCACCTTGGCGGTGTTGATCACCGCGCCGATGCCGGTGGTGACGCCGCAGCCGATGTAGCAGACCTTGTCGAACGGCGCGTCCTCGCGGATCTTCGCCACCGCGATCTCCGGCAGCACAGTGTAATTGGCGAAGGTCGAGGTGCCCATGTAGTGGAAGAGCGGCTTGCCCTCGATGGAGAAGCGCGACGAGCCGTCCGGCATCAGCCCCTGCCCCTGCGTGGCGCGGATGGCGGTGCAGAGATTGGTCTTGCGCGACAGGCAAGAGGGGCACTGACGGCATTCGGGCGTGTAGAGCGGGATGACATGATCGCCCTTCTTCACGCTCGTGACGCCCGGCCCGACGTCGACCACCACGCCCGCGCCCTCGTGCCCGAGCACCGCAGGGAAGAGCCCCTCCGGATCGGCGCCCGACAGCGTGAACTCGTCGGTGTGGCAGATGCCCGTCGCCCTGATCTCCACCAGCACCTCGCCGGCCTTCGGCCCTTCGAGCTGCACATTGGCGACCTCCAGCGGCCTGCCGGCCTCGAATGCGACAGCAGCGCGTACGTCCATGATGGCTCCCCACGTCCTCGATCGTTTGCGTGCGACTCATAGCCGGCGGCGGCGCCGTGCGTAACCTCCCGGGCACAACCGGGGCGCGGATTTGAGCCGCGGCCCTCAATGTGGCAGAACCAACCCTACCTGCCACAAGGATAAGGAGGCGACGCGGGCCGCTCACGGCGATCCGTCATTTTTCAATGAGACAGCGATATCACATCAAGTTCCCGCCGGCGGACAGCCAGGCGCTCGGCCAGAACGAGGTCTTCTTCTATCTCGTGGAGAACGGGGAGGAGAAGCGCTTCCGCTTCCACGACTACGACGAGATCTATTCCCGCCCCGGCCTCTACGAGCAGATCTTCTACGACCGGCTGAAATGCTCCTCGCCCACCAAGGTCGGGGAGATCCTGAAGAAGTCGATGGACGCCAACGGCTGGAACCTGACGGAATCACGCGTGCTCGACCTCGGGGCCGGCAACGGCATCATGGGCGAGGTGCTGAAGAAGCACGGCGTGGCGCGGCTGGTCGGCGTGGACATCATCCCGGAGGCCAAGGACGCTGTGGTCCGCGACAGGCCGGACCTTTACGACGATTACTACGTCGCCGACTTCATTAACCTCGATGACGAGGTGCGCGAGGAACTGGTCGAGTGGCAGTTCGACTGCCTCACCTGCGTGGCGGCGCTTGGCTTCGACGATATCCCCGCCCCGGCGTTCCTGCACGCGCTGAGGCTCATCAGGAGCGACGGCGGCTGGGTGGCGTTCAACATCAAGGAGAGCTTCCTCGACCACCGCGACACGTCGGGCTTCTCCAACTTCATCCGCGAGCTGATCTTCTCCGAGTATCTCGATCTCCACCACCTGGAGCGCTACCGCCACCGCCTGTCGATGGAAGGCCTGCCGCTCTACTATTTCGCGCTCGTGGCGCAGAAGGCGGCGGACATCCCGGCCGATTTTTTTGAGAGGCACGGCGTGGAGGCATGAACGCGCGGAGCGCGCCGCGCGGGCGTGCGCTTAGTAAGTCGCCACTGTGATGTCCGTCTGAGCGAAGTCGCTGCCCTTGAAGAGCAGCGGCTCGCCTTCCGCCTTGGCAAGCGCATACGCGAAGCAATCGCCGAAGTTCAGCCCCGCTCGGTGATGTCCCTTGCCGAACGCCCGTACGGCGTCGCGCGCGATCGCAAGGTGGTTGGCGGTGAACGGAACCTTCTCGATGCGGAAGTTCTGGACCAAGCGATCAATGTCGTCGGAGCCTACCCCGCCTGTTCGCCCCGCAACGACAAGCTCCACTTCCAGCAGATTCGCCGTCGACATTCGAAGAGCGTCCGCCATCGCGAGCGCTTCGGCGATTTGCCGGGCTTCCGGCTCTTGCAGCAGAACTGCGAGAAGGGCCGAGCTGTCAACGATCACGTCGGCAGGCCATTCTCGTCATAGCCCAGAATTTCATCCGGAGAGCGCGGATCCAGGACGGGAAGCGAGGAAAAGTGCCTGCCGATCGCCATCGCCTCCGCCACCATGCGCTCTGCGTCAGCCTTATCTCTCGCGGCAGCAAGGCGGTCGCGCAGAGAGGCTATGACCGCCTGCTCGATCGTTTCGCCGGTCTGCTCCGCCAGCTCCTTCGCAAGCTTGTCCGCCTCAGGGTCGTCAATGTGAAGCGCCATGGCCATGCTCCTCCGTTCGGGCCGATAGATAGCGCCAAACCGCTACCGCGCCAAATAGGCCCGGCTGGCGTGACTCGACAGCATCCCTCCGCGGTTCTAGCTTTGTTCCGATGACTGCGCCCGCTCGCCCCACTGCCGCTGCGCCGCTGCTGCCGGAAAAGTTCGGCGCATGGTTCGCGTCGCGCGGCTGGGCGCCGCGGCCGCATCAGGTGGAGCTTCTGGCGAAGGCGGAAGCCGGCCGGTCGGTGCTCCTCATCGCACCGACGGGCGCCGGCAAGACGCTCGCGGGCTTCCTGCCCAGCCTTGTGGATCTCGCCCGGGACAGCCTGGCCGGAACACGCGCCAAGCCCGGCATGCCCCCGAGTCAGCGAGCCTTCGGGCCGCACACGCTCTACGTCTCGCCGCTGAAGGCGCTCGCCGTCGACATCCACCGCAACCTGGAATTGCCCGTCGCCGAGATGGGCCTGCCGATCCGCCTGGAGACGCGCACCAGCGACACCCCCGTGCACAAGCGCCAGCGCCAGAAGCGCGAGCCGCCCGACATCCTGCTCACCACGCCGGAGCAGGTGGCGCTGCTGCTCGCATCGAAGGACGCGCGACGCTTCTTCGGGCGGCTCAAGACCGTGATCTTCGACGAGCTGCACTCGCTCGTCGTGTCGAAGCGCGGCGATCTCCTCGCGCTCGGCCTGGCGCGGCTGCGCGAGCTCGCCCCCGGGCTGAAGACGATCGGCCTCTCCGCCACCGTCGCCGACCCGGACGCGCTGTGCGCCTGGCTCGTGGGGCAGGAGCCGGACGAAGCCCGCCGCCTCGCCGACAGGATCGTGGTGGAAGGCGGCGCCCCTCCGGACATCTCCATCGTGGAGCCCCAGGATGTACGCGTGCCGTGGCAAGGCCACACGGCGCTCTACGCGCTGCCTGCGGTCTACGAGACCATCAAGGCGCACAAGACGACGCTGCTCTTCGTCAACACGCGCTGGCAGGCCGAGCTTCTCCTCCGCGAGCTGTGGCGCATCAACGACGACGCGCTGGAGATCGCGCTGCATCACGGCTCGCTCGACCGCGGCCAGCGGCGCAAGGTCGAGGCGGCGATGGCGGAGGGGAAGCTGCGCGCCGTGGTCGCCACCTCCACGCTCGACCTCGGAATCGACTGGGGCGACGTCGATCTCGTCGTGCATGTCGGCGCGCCGAAGGGCGCGAGCCGTCTGGCGCAACGCATCGGCCGCGCCAACCACCGCATGGACGAGCCGTCGAAGGGCCTGCTCGTGCCCTCCAACCGCTTCGAGGTGCTGGAGTGCCGCGCCGCGCTCGACGCCAACT
>CAZMJQ010000381.1:0-3028 GCA_964566475.1 uncultured Propylenella sp.
TTAGTGGCATGCAGGTAAACGAGACGCTTTCGGAGGGGCTGAAGCGCGAACTGACGGTGACGGTGCCGGCATCGGAGCTCGACTCCCGCCTCAACGACCGTCTCAGCGAGCTGAAGACGCGGGTTCGCATCAAGGGATTCCGCCCCGGCAAGGTGCCGGTGAATCATCTGCGCCGCGTCTACGGCAAGGCAGCCATGGCCGAGATCGTGGAGAGCCTGGTCGGCGAGACCACGCGCCAGGCGCTGTCCGAGCGCGGCGAGCGCGCCGCGATGCAGCCGAAAGTGGCGATGACCGAGGACGAGGCGGAGGCCCACCAGATCCTCGATGGCCGCGCGGACCTGACCTTCACGCTCGAATACGAGGTGCTTCCCGACTACGAGCTGGGCGACTTCAAGGGACTGAAGATCGAGCGCCCGGTGGTCGAGGTATCCGACGAGGAGGTCGAGGAGCGGCTGAAGCAGATCTCCGAGAGCGCGCGGCCGTACAACCCTGTGGAGCGTCCGGCCGCCGACGGCGACCAGGTCACCTTCGACTATGTCGGCAAGACCGACGGCGAGACCTTCGAGAGCAGCACGACCGCGGTGAAGATCGGCTCCGGCCAGTTCATTCCCGGCTTCGAGGAGCAGCTCGTCGGCGTCAAGACGGGCGACCAGAAGATCGTCGAGGTCACATTCCCGGAGCAGTATGCGGCGGCGCAGCTGGCCGGCAAGCCGGCGACCTTCGACATTACCGTCACGCAGGTGGCCGAACCCGGCGAGGTCACGCTCGACGACGCGTTCGCCAAGACCCTCGGCCTGGAATCGATCGCGGATCTGCGCGAGACCGTCCGCAAGCAGGCGGAAAACGAGCTCGGTCAGCTCGCGCGCCAGCAGGTGAAGCGGCAGATGCTCGATCAGCTGGACGAGATGCATACCTTCGCACTGCCGGAAAACCTGGTCGGGCAGGAATTCGAGAACATCTGGAAGCAGGTGACGCACGACGTGGAGCAGCACGGGAAATCGTTTGAATCAGAAGGCACTAGCGAGGAAGAGGCGCGCAAGGACTATCGTCGCATCGCGGAGCGGCGAGTGCGGCTCGGCCTGGTGCTGGCCAAGATCGGCGAGGACGCGGAGGTCAAGGTCTCCGACGAGGAGCTGCAGGGCGCCCTTTTCGAGCAGGCGCGGCGCTATCGCGGCCAGGAGCGGCAGGTGCTCGAATACTACAGGAACAACCCCGACGCGCTGCAGGCCCTGCGCGCCCCGATCTTCGAGGAGAAGGTGGTCGACTACGTGCTGGAGTTCGCGCAGGTGACCGACAAGACCGTCACGAAGGAGGAGCTGATCGCGCTTGGCGAGGACGAGTCCGATCACGATCACGACCACCACCACCATGATCACGACCACGACCATGACCACGACCACTGACCGCCGAGTCGGCGCGGCATCCTGACGCCGGTGGGGGCAGGCGGAGCTCTGCCCGGCCATTTACCGCTTCGGCGCTTACTGCCGCACAAGGATTTGTCGAGGCTTGGGCGAGGGCTATAAGGCGCCTATCTTCTCTATGGATTCGCCTTCCGCCCACTCCGGCCCTCCCAGGTGCACGATATGAAAGACCCCCTCGACACATACATGCAGGTGCTCGTTCCGATGGTCGTCGAGCAGACCAATCGCGGCGAGCGCGCCTACGACATCTACTCCCGGCTGCTCAAGGAGCGGATCATCTTCATCACGGGGCCGATAGAAGACCACATGTCGGCGCTCGTGTGCGCGCAGCTGCTGTTCCTGGAGGCCGACAACCCGAAGAAGGAAATCGCCATGTACATCAACTCCCCGGGCGGCGTGGTGACGTCCGGGATGGCGGTGTACGATACGATGCAGTTCGTTAAGCCGGCGGTGTCGACGCTGTGTGTCGGCCAGGCCGCCTCGATGGGGTCGATGCTGCTCTGCGCGGGGGAAAAGGGGATGCGCTTCGCCACCCCCAACGCCCGCATCCTGGTGCACCAGCCTTCCGGCGGGTTCCAGGGCCAAGCATCGGATATCGAGCGCCACGCCGAGGACATCATCAAAATGAAGCGCCGCCTCAATGAGATCTACGTGAAGCATACCGGCCAGAGCTACGAGGCGATTGAGACCACCCTGGACCGTGACTACTTCATGAGTGCCGAGCAGGCGCGGGACTTCGGGCTGGTGGACGACGTGATCACCACCCGCGCGGCGCTGGAGCAGAAGACCGGGGAGACGTGACCGAAACCCCACAATCCCAGTTCGATCATTAAGTTAATCTTGAAATGTTACGCGCAACAATGGTTCGATACGAGAGCATGGCGCCCCGGGTCGCGCGGTGGTACGTATTGTGCAGAGCGTGCTGAGCGAGGTTTGAAATGAGCAAGATCAGCGGTTCGGGAGGCGGCAGCGAGGGCAAGAACACGCTCTATTGCTCCTTCTGCGGCAAGAGCCAGCACGAAGTCCGCAAACTGATCGCAGGCCCCACGGTCTTCATCTGCGACGAATGCGTCGAGCTTTGCATGGATATCATCCGCGAGGAGAACAAGTCCTCGCTGGTGAAATCGGGCGACGGCGTTCCGACGCCGCTGGAGATTTACGAGGTCCTCAACGACTACGTCATCGGCCAGGAGCACGCCAAGAAAGTGCTGTCGGTGGCGGTGCACAACCACTACAAGCGCCTCAACCACGCCGCCCGCAACAACGACGTCGAGCTGCAGAAGTCCAATATCCTGCTGATCGGCCCGACCGGCTGCGGCAAGACGCTGCTGGCCCAGACGCTGGCGCGCATCCTCGACGTGCCGTTCACGATGGCCGACGCCACGACGCTGACTGAGGCCGGCTATGTCGGCGAGGACGTCGAGAACATCATCCTGAAGCTGCTGCAATCGGCCGACTACAACGTCGAGCGGGCGCAGCGCGGCATCGTCTACATCGACGAGGTCGACAAGATCTCGCGCAAGTCCGACAATCCTTCGATCACCCGCGACGTGTCGGGCGAGGGCGTGCAGCAGGCTCTCCTGAAGATCATGGAGGGCACGGTCGCC
>CAZMJQ010000382.1:0-3567 GCA_964566475.1 uncultured Propylenella sp.
CCTACCTTTGTGCCTTCCACCTAAAGGAACCTTAATCCCTCCTGCGCAAGTCTCGGCCTCATGGCCGGGTCCCTGGAACGCATCCCCGCGCTGGACGGCGTGCGCGGCGTCGCCGTGCTGGCGGTCTTCGGCTCGCATGCCGGCGTCCCGGGCTTCTCGCTCGGCGGCGTGGGGGTGGACGTCTTCTTCGTTCTCTCCGGATACCTGATCACCACCATCCTCCTGAGGGAAATCGCCCGCACCGGCACCATCTCGCTGCCGCGCTTCTATCTCCGCCGCATCAGGCGGCTCACGCCCGCGCTCCTGCTGCTCGCCGTCCTTTACGTCCTCGTCGCGCCGTTCGCCTGGAGCGAGCGCAGCGTCGCCGAACATGCCGGCCTCTCGGCGCTGAGCTTCCTCTACCTGATGGACTACGCCCGCGCCTTCTGGATCGGCCACAACCCGCTGGTCCACACATGGTCGCTGGCGTTGGAGGAGCACTTCTATCTCGTCTGGCCCTTCGTGCTCCTCGCCATGACGCGGTGGGTGCCGGTCAGGCACTGGCTCAAGGTGCTCGCCGCGGCCTACCTCGCCGCGACGCTCTGGCGCTGCGTCAGCGTCGATCTCTTCGGCTGGCCGGCCACCTACTTCCGCTTCGACTCGCGTCTCTCCGCGTTGATCCTCGGCGCCGTCCTGGCCGTCCTCCTGCGCGGCGGGGCCACGGCGCGCGAGCGAAGTCTCTGGACGTTCGGCCTCATCGCCGGCGCCTGCCTGATATCCGCGCTGGCGATCCGGAGCTATGCCGGCGCCGAAGGCACCGGCTCCTGGGCGACGCTCGGCATCGCGCTCACCGAGGCCGTGTCGCTGGCGGTGATCCTCACCATCGTCGAGCGGCACCGCGAGGGGATGTCGACCCTACTGACCCGCGCGCTGTCCGGCACGGCCATCGTCTATGTCGGGCAGATCTCCTACGGGCTCTACCTGTTTCACCACCCGCTGACGTACTGGCTGTACGGCCACCACTGGACCTTCGTGCTGGCGATCAGCCTGCCGGCCGCGCTGGGTCTCGCCGCGCTCTCCTATCATCTCGTGGAGCGGCCCGTTCTCCAGGGCAGGGCGCTCCCTTGGCTCTCGCGCCCCGTGCCGCCGGCGCTGCGGCCCGAGCCGGGACGGCCCGACCCTGTGCGCTAAGCCGGCTCATCTCCAGAGGCGCGATGCGGGTCGGGTTTTCCTCCCATTGCAGACGGGAGGGAAACTGCCGAAGGCGGTGGAGGGACGGCCGCCCGGCACGGCTTCCTCGTGTACTCGTGGTTAACGAAATGTTGGTCTCTTGCGACCTCCCGGGCACGCCTTTTTGCTGGCGTCCCAAGACTTTGCCTGTTAGGCGCGGCAAAGTGAGGAGATCGATGCGGCTGTTCAATCTCATCGTGGCGATCATAATTGGCCTCGCGTTGGCAGGGGCCGCGCGGGCGGATTCCGGGTTCGACCGGTGGGTCCAGGAATTCTGGCCGACGGCCCGGGACGCCGGCGTCTCGCGCGGCGTGTACGACGCCGCCTTCCGTGGCCTCACGCCCGATCCCGATGTGCTGGACAAGGCGCGCCACCAGCCCGAGTTCGTCACGCCCCTCTGGGACTACGTGGAGACGCGCGTCTCCGAGAAGCGCGTTGCCGACGGCCGCCAGATGCTCGCCCGCCACCGCGCGCTGCTCGACCGCCTGGAGGCCGCGCACGGCGTCGACCGCCACGTCCTCGTGGCGATCTGGGGCATGGAATCCCATTACGGCGATGTGCTCGACAACCCGCGGATCGTCACGAACGTCATCCGCTCGCTTGCGACCCTCGCCTACGCCGACCCGCGCCGTCAGCGCTTCGGCAGGCAGCAGCTCGTGGCGGCGCTGAAGATCATCGAGCGGGGGGACATTTCCCTTGCCGGAATGACCGGCTCATGGGCCGGGGCGATGGGCCACACGCAGTTCATCCCTACCACCTACGAAGCCTACGCCATCGATTTCGACGGCGACGGACGCCGCGACATCTGGCAATCGGTGCCAGACGCGCTCGGCTCGGCGGCCAACTATCTCCGCCGCTCCGGCTGGGTCTTGGGCAAGACTTGGGGCTACGAAGTGGCGCTGCCCCGCGGCTTCGACTACCGGCTTTCCGAGGACGGTGCAGAGCGGTCGCTGGCGGAATGGTCGCGCCTCGGCGTAGCCCGGGCGCAGGGCGGCGCCTTCCCGCGGCCGGAGGACAACGCGGTGCTGGTCGCGCCAGCCGGGGCGAGGGGGCCAGCGTTCCTCCTGCTGCGCAACCACTACGTGATCAAGCGCTACAACAACTCCACCGCCTATTCGCTCGCCGTCGGCCATCTGGCCGACCGGCTGCGCGGCGGCGGCGGCTTCGCGCAGGCCTGGCCCAGCGACGAGCGCCCGCTGACCTCGCAGGAATCGGCCGAGCTTCAACAACATTTGGCTAAAGCGGGCTATTATGAGGGGCTAATCGACGGCAAGATCGGTCCGCTATCGCGCGCTGCGATCCGCGCCTACCAGAGCCGGACCGGTATGGTGCCCGACGGCTTCGCCGGGCTGCAGCTCCTGGAGACCCTGCGGAGCGGCTGAGGCCGAGCTGTCCGAGGTGGAGATGAAACGAGCCGCCACGATACTCTGCGCTGTCGCGTTGTTCGCCGCCGACATGGCGGTCGTCTCCGACGTGCGCGCGCAGTCGCCCGCCCCGGAGATCGTGGTGGCGCAGAACAGCGACGGCGTCGGCGGCTTCTTCCGGCGCCTGTTCCGCCGACGCGATGCAGCCCCCCCGCCGCCGGGGCCGGTGTTCCGCGTGGCGCCGCGGGAGGAGCCGCGCCGGCAGGCGACACCCCGCCGCTCGCGGCAGAGTCGCTCGCCGGCTCCGACGCCGCGCGAGATCACAGCGGTGGCGAAGTCGGAGGACGCCAAGCGGGTCCTGGTGGCCGGAGACTTCATGGCCGGCGCGCTCGCCAAGGGGCTGGCCGAGGCTTACGAGGAGAATCCCGACGCGCTGGTGGTCGACGCGACGAGCGGCTCCTCCGGCCTGGTGCGCAACGATTACTACGACTGGCCGGGGAAGCTTCCCGCCATCGTTGAGGAGCAGAAGCCCGACGCCATCCTGGTGCTCATCGGCGGCAACGACCGACAGTCGATCGCGACCGAGAGCGGCACCTATTCGGTCGGCGCCGACGGCTGGCGCACCGCCTATGCCGGCCGCGTCGCTGCGCTTGCCGATGTCCTGAAGGCGGCCGCCGTACCCGCAATCTGGGTCGGGCTTGTGCCGGTCGAGTCGGGCAACATGTCGCGCGACTACAGCAGCTTCAACGGCATCGTACGCGAGCAGCTGGAGGCGAAGGGGCTGCCGTTCATCGAGGTCTGGAACGGCTTTGCCGACGAGGAGGGCAAGTACGTTGCGGTCGGGCCGGACGTGCGCGGGCAGTCGGTGCAGCTGCGCGCCAGCGACGGGCTGAACTTCACCCGCGCCGGGCAGCGTAAGCTCGCCTATTTTGTCGAGCAGGAGCTGCAGGACATTTTCGGCGGCATGACACCGCAGCTTGCTTCAGCCGATCCC
>CAZMJQ010000383.1:0-14112 GCA_964566475.1 uncultured Propylenella sp.
CACCACGATGAAACCGATGGCGACCTGCTGCCAGAAGAAGTCCGCGCCGGCGATCACCAGGGCATTGTTGAGCATCGCGAGCAGAATCGCGCCCAGCACTGCGCCGTAGATCGAGCCCTTGCCGCCGAACAGGCTGGTGCCGCCGATAATCACCGCGGCGATGACATGGATCTCCATGCCGGTGCCGATGGTGGCCTGCGTGCCGTCGACACGTGTCACCCAAAGCAGCCCTCCAAGGGCCACGCAGGCGGCCATGAAGACGAAGACGAGAATGGTGATACGGTTGACGCGAATCCCGGCCAGGCGCGCCGCCTCGCGGTTGCCGCCGACGGCACAGACGTGGACGCCGAAGGTGGTCTTGTTGAACAACCAGTAGCAGAAGGCCACGAATACTGCGGCAATGATGACCGGCGCCGGAATGAGGCCGAACAGTCGCCCCTGGCCGAGATACACCAGCTCGGGAGGAAGCCCGTACCACAGATTTCCGGCGGAATGCACAAGCGCGACGCCGCGAAGCGTCACCATCGACCCCAATGTCGCGATGAGCGCCGGTATGGCGAGATACGTGATCATCAGGCCATTGATCAGGCCAAGCACCATGGCCAAGCCGAACATGATCAGCACGGCCAGCCAGGGATTCAGGCCGAGCGACAGGATCATCCAGAACAACACGCAGGTCGCAAGCGCCAGGATGGAGCCGATCGAGAGGTCGATGCCGGCACTGGAAATCACGAATGTCATGCCCAGAGCGAGGATCACATAGGTGGACGCCTGGGTAAGCACGTTCAGGAAGTTGGTGACGGTCGCGAACCGCGGGTTGATGAGCGTGAAGATCACGGCGAGCGCGACGATCACCAGTGTCAGTCCGAGCCCGTCAAAGCGAAAGCGCCGGTCGGACCGACCGATGGTCCTGGTCCTGGTCGTGGTGTCGGAAACTGCGACGGACATCGGAAACCCCTCGTCGTTGCTCGCTATGCCCGGCCGAGCGTGATCATCGACACGATCGACTCGCGCGTGACCTCTTCGGTCTCGACGATCCCGACAAGGCGGCCGTTTTTCATCACTGCGATCCTGTCGGCGAGCGTGAAGACATGCTCGAGATTGTGGCTGATGATAAGGATCGTAAGGCCGCGCGAGCGCAGGGTTGCCACCAGCTCGAGCACCTTCTTACCCTCGTCGACGCCCAGAGCTGCCATCGGCTCGTCCATGATCAGGATGCGAGGTTCGGCCAGCAGCAGCCGGCTGATGGCAACAGTTTGCCGCTGCCCGCCCGACAGGCTGCTCACGGGCTCGTTGAGCGTCGGCAGGTCGATGGCGAAACGCTCGAGCAGCTCTCGCGTGCGGCGGCGCATCGTCTTCTGATCGAGCTGCGGCAGGACTCCGAGCACCTTCTTGACGATCTCGCGGCCGAGGAAGACGTTCTGGGTAACATCGAGCGCGTCGACGAGACCGAGGCTCTGGTGTACCGTCTCGATGCCGAGAGCCGCGGCATCGCGAGGCGACCTGATATCGACCGGCTCCCCGTCAATGCGAATCTCGCCTGAGTCGGGCCGCAGGGCGCCCGAAAGTGCCTTGATCAGCGTGGATTTTCCCGCGCCATTGTCTCCCACGATCGCCAGTATCTCTCCGCGCCGTACGTCGAGAGTCACATCTGCCAAGGCACGGAGACCGCCATAGCTCTTACTGAGGCTGGCGGTGGCGAGGAGCGGCCGATCGGCTCGGCTTCCGGCTTCTATGCCCATTTCCCCCCCAAAAAGGCTCAATTCCGCAGAGGAAAACCTTTTTCTTTGCAACGCTAGTTGATCGCGGCCGACGAGGCAACCGCCTTCAGGTAGATTCGTATTATTTAATCCCAGGCGGGTGCGAGGTCCGGGGCTTGAACCAGCCGGACGCTCACTCGCGCCAAGGCCGAGATCGCGGTCATATCCTCCGGCTCAAGGTCGAAGTCGAAGATTGTAATATTCTCCCTGATGCGCTGGGGCGCGCTGCTCTTCGGGATCGCCACCACGTACTTCTGCTGCATGTGCCAGCGCAGCACGACCTGCGCCGGCGTTCTTCCCAGCCGCCCGGCGATCGCTGCCACAGCCGGATCGCCGAGTAGCCCGCCTTGGCCGACCGGCGAATAGGCGGTGAAGGCCATACCGCGGGCCCGGCAGGCGGCGATCACCTTATCTTGGTTGAGTTGCGGATGGTACTCGCACTGGTTCGTGACGAGCGGCTCCTCCGTCGCTTCCCAGGCTTCGCTGAGCAGCTTCGTGGTGAAGTTCGACACACCGATATGCCGCGCGATGCCGCGGCGTTTCACGTCGTTCAGGGTGCGGATGGTGTCGGCGACCGGAAGCGTCCGGCTCGGCCAGTGGATGAGAATGAGGTCCACCTGTTCCACGCCGAGACGCCTGAGGCTCTCCGCCGCGGCACGCTGCATGTCACCCTCAGCGAGGTCCCACGGCCGGATCTTCGTCGTGATGAATACGTCCGACCGGGCGAGCCCCGAGTCGCGGATCGCCTCGCCGACCTCGCGCTCGTTCTCGTATCCCGCAGCGGTGTCGATGTGGCGATATCCGGCTTCAAGCGCTGCGGCGACCGCTCTCACGCATTCTCGCCCCTTCATCGGCCACGTGCCAAAGCCGATCGAGGGAATGCTTGCCCCGTGCGCAGCCACAAAGTGCATCAGGCTCCCCTTGTTTTCCCATCTGCTCCGGCGCGCGGAGTGATGGACCCTACCCTTGCAGTCGCGGGGCAGGCGCGCTTATAAGGAAAACCTTTTCCAATTTGCAATACCTAGGGGAATGACCGTGTCTAACGAAGGGGGCCCCGTCGGAGGGCGCCGCCGGCGCCGTTGGTGTGGCTGGGATGTCGGAACGCTCCCGAAATCGCCCGCGGGTCGTTCCCGTATCGAGATCGGTGGAAGAACCGGGAGGGGGCAGCGTGGCAAGGCACGCGGATGACGGTCCTGCCGCGGCGCCCGACGGGCAGCCGCCTCGCACGATCCGGCGTCGGCCTCCGCGCCTGACCATCCGGGACGTGGCGCGGGCGGCGAACTGCAGTATCGGCACGGTTTCCAAGGCGCTGAACAACAGCGGCAGCGTGAGGGCGGAGACTCGTGCGAGAATTGTTGCCGTTGCCAACGAGCTCGGCTTTCAGCCCAACGACCTGGCGCAAAGCCTCCACCGCGGCCAGACCTTCACCGTCGGACTGATCTCCAACGACAATTTCGGACGTTTCAGCATCCCGATCATGGAGGGGCTTGAGGAGCATCTGTCGGATAGTCGCATCTCTGTGTTCATGTGCAACGCCGCCGACGATCCAGAGCGCGAGGCGCGCCATATTGAATCGCTGCTCAAGAAGCGGGTGGATGGAATCGTCGTCACGGCCCGGCGCGTGGATGTGCGCAGAGCGATCGACATCGCCGCGCCGGGTCTGCCGGTCGTCTACGCCTTCTCGCAGACGGACGACCCGCAGGCGCATTGCATCCTGCCGGACGACGAGGGCGGCGCGATGCTTGCCACCGGGCACCTCGCAGGACTGGGCCGGCAGAGGATCGCGCACGTGACAGGGCCGGAGCGCTTTCACGCCGTACGGCGCCGCCGCGACGGCTATCGCAAGGCTGTGCGTCGCTTTGGGCTCACGGAAGCGGGGGACCATTACCTTCCCGGTGTGTGGTCCGAAGGCTGGGGGCGGGAGGCCGTTTCCCAGCTCTTCCGTGCCGCCAGCCGCGCTCCCGATGCGATTTTCTGCGGCAGCGACCAGATCGCGCGCGGAGCAGCCGACGCCCTTCGCGAGCGCGGCGTCCGCGTGCCGCAGGATGTGGCCCTGGTCGGGTTCGACAATTGGGATGTGATCGCCGAAGCCACGCGTCCTTCGCTGACCACGGTCGACATGAACCTTCGGGAGCTCGGCCGGGAAGCAGGCCGCCGGCTGATCAAGATGATTGCGGGAGCGGACCTCACCGGTGCGCTGTATACGCCCGCCAAGCTCGTCATCAGGGAATCCTGCGGCGCTGGTCGTCCCGCTATGCCGGCCTGACAAGCGAAGCTCCAACCGCGCCCCCGATGCGAACAAGGAACGGAGATGCGAAAGCGCACCCCGTCGACTTCCCCGCGAGGCAGATGACTGACGCCCATCATGGAATGAGGAGAACGATACCGCTGTTGCGCTAGCGAGAGGTCTCGGGACTGCAAGGTCCCGGCACGTCCTGACCGGCGGCGCGAGTGGCCCCAGGCGCCGAATCAGGCCGCTCGCCCTCGCAGCAGTGCACCATCCCGGATCCACCGCACTCGAGACAGGGTAGAAGGTCAGGCGAAGTCTCTGCCGCTTTCCGGTCATGCTGGCGGCCGCTGCCATGACAGGTGGGACAGATCATGGTCCTTCCCTATGCGTGCAGAGCGCGGTCTCGATCGGGCCGTGGTCGGCCGTTTGTGCGGCGGCGCGTCGCCTTATTGCTCGATGTTGGCGATGACCTCGCCCCAGGTGGCGATGTCGTCGTGAAGAATCTGGGCGAACTCCTCCGGGGAGTTAGCCACGAGGTCGAAGCCCATCTCCGCCAGTCGGGCGCTCATCCCTTCGGACTTCAGGACCGTGACGATGCCTTCGTTGAGCCTCGCGACAGTATCGTCCGGCGTTCCGGCGGGCGCGAGGATGCCGTACCAGGACGCGGCCTGGAAGCCCGACAGGCCCGATTCGTCAACCGTCGGGATGTCGGGGGCATTGGGTATTCTTTCGGTGGTGGAGACGGCGATAGCCTTCAGGGCTCCTTCCTCGACGTGCGGAAGGGTCGTGGAGACGGCGCCGAACATCAGATCGACCTCGCCGCTGACGATCCCGAGAACAGCCGGGGCGCTTCCCTTATAGGGCACGTGCACCATGTCGATCACTGCCATCTGCTTGAGGCGCTCCATCGCGAGATAGGGCGATGTGCCGGCCCCGCTGGAGCCGAACGTCAGCTCTCCAGGCTGTGATTTCGCCAGTTCGATCAGCTCCTGAAGGCTGCCGGGCGAGCGGCCCCGGCCGTAGACCATGACGGGTGCGACGATGTTGTCTTCGAACAGGTCCTTTCTCTGGGACCATGCCGTCCATGAGCGCGCGGCGCCGCCGATTTCTCCAGATTCGAGCGCGGGCAGGACCTCCGAGCCGCCGCCCGTGTACCCGGGCAGGACATTGAACTTCGTCCCGATCAGCGCGACGTTGAGATGCAGGCTCTGCGCCGTCGCCGCCATTTCGGACATGCCGCCCGGCGACGTGGCCAGGGCGGCAGTGGTGAAGTCGAGCGAGGTGAGCGCGGCGAGGAGACCCGCGTAGGCAACCATCCCCGCGAGCCTGCCGAGCAGCACGCTGTACACTGCCGAGATGAGGATCATGACCAGCGCGGAAACGAACATGATCGGCAGCCAGCCGATGAGCTGGAGCAGCACCGCAAAGGTCATGTTGAGGCCGACGGCCGCTCCGATCGCCAGCTGGCCGAGGCGACGCATGAAGATCGGCGGATCGATGTTGTAGCCGACGATGGCAAGCACGGCCGAGATCAGCAGCGGCCCCAAGATCCAGGCGAGCGGAACATGCACGGCATTGAGACCAGCGCCCGCGACCAGCGCCAGCCCGTATCCCGCCACGGTCGCCCGCGGCATCATCAGCCAGCGGAGCATTCGGGCCCTCCAATTGGGCGGGGGAGGGCGGTAAAACAGCGAGGAGCCTTCCGCAACTGCCCGCGAGTCCCTCATGCGACTTCCGCCGATCTTCGCCGCAGCTGCGCCTTCGCCCGCGCGCCATGGCCCGTGACGATGTCGACAAGATCTGAGATCTCTTCCGGCAGCTCGTCGCCCCTCCAACAGACGTGCATGTCGGGACGCAGGAGGAGAAGGCTTCGCCCATAGATGGCCCGCGCCGCATCGTCGTGCCGCTTGACCACCTCGAAAGGAACGCCCCGCTTCGCAAAGGCCGCCTTCAGCCCACCGACGTCCGCGGGGCTCGGGCCGACCTTGAGCAGCGCGTAGCTCGCCGGGATCAGGTCCTGCACCGCTTCCCCCGATTCGAGCCAGACATGCGGCAGGCGCGTGCCGGGCCACGTGCTTGGCCGGTAGGTAAGCGGGTCGAATTCCGGCGGCTCGCCCTCCTCTTCCCATGTCAGAGGGGAGCCGCCATACCAGTAGCCGAGCTCCGCCCCGATCATCTCGTTGCTCTTGCGCTGCTCGCGCTCGGCAAGCGCGGAGAACTCCCTGCGGGCGGCGTCCCCGGTCGGGCCGGGCTCACGCACCGCCGGGGTGTAGGCGGCGCGCCATGCCCTCCGTCCAGTCGACGCGAAGCGCGACGCCGCGACGTTGCGCTCGCCCACCTGGCGGCGTTCGATCTCGTACGATTGCAGGAGCTGCGGCCCGCCCCAGCCGGCAAGCGTGGCCGCGAGCTTCCAGGAGAGGTCGATCGCGTCGCCCACGCCCGTGTTCATGCCCAGCCCCCCGGTGGGGATCACCAGATGCACGGCGTCCCCGGCAAGGAAGACGCGGCCTTCCTGATAGCGGTCGGCCAAGAGGAGGTTCTGCTTCCAGCAGCCTACGTAGAGGGTTTCGTACTCCACGGGCATGTTGACGGTCCGCTCCAGCATCCGCGGCATGTCCTCGTCGCTGTCGACGACCGAGTGAAGCGTGAAATGCCTGGTGTCGTCCTGCACGATCAGGAACGTCGCCCGCGTATCCGCCACGTGGTAGTGGCGCCCCTTGCCGATCCGGATATGCTCGAACAGATGCGGCGCGCGGAACAGCGCCTGGCGGAACTCGAGCAGGTTGGCGTCGCCGCGGAGCTTGATGCCGAGTTGCTTGCGGACCGTGCTCGAACCGCCGTCGCAGCCGACGAGATAGTCGGACGAGAGCTCGATCGCCTCGCCGTCCGTGGTTCGCACCGTGGATGCCACAGACCGGCCGTCCTGCGCAAAGGAGAGGAGCTTGCAGCCGTAGCGCACGTCCACGTTCGGCATGCGCTCGATCTCCGCCTTGAGCAGCGGCTCGAGCGTGTATTGCGAGATGAGCTGATAGGGCTCGAGCGGCTGCGTCCCGTCGTTCGTCGAGGCGATCGTCGCCTCGGCTTCCGCGACGGAGGGATAGGGCAGGTGGACGAGGGGTGGCTCCGCCAGCGAGGTGACGATGAACACGTCCATCGGCACGTCGCGGGGAAATCCGGCCGCCCGGATATTCTTCGCCAGGCCCAGGCGGCGGTATATCTCCATCGTGCGGGCGTTGCAGCGCTCCATCTTGGGGAGGAACTGCGGCGCCTCCTTCTGCTCCAGCAGGATGCACCTCACGCCCCGGCGGCCGAGATCGAGCGCCAGGGTAAGCCCGACCGGTCCCCCTCCGACGATGACGACTTGCGTGTCCACGTGCCGCGGCTCCTCGCGCTCGCCTCCGCCCGGCTCAGCCCGTCTTGCCCGCCCGCTGGGCGGCGGCAAGCGCAAGGGCAGGGGCCGGCACGTCGGGCTGGGACGGCTGTGTATCGAACTGCCATAGCGGCGCATGCTTGCGTGTCTTGATGCGCCAGTCGCCGTCGATCCGCATGAACTCGTCGATATAGCGCAGCCCCCGTACTACGAGGCGCTCGCCTTTCCAGAGCGTCGCGACGGCGTGCGTCGTCGCCCTGTCGCCTTCAATGGCGACATGCGAATTGGCGCCGATGTGCGTCCGGCTGTGATAGTTGCCCATGTTGTTGATCAGGTAGTCGACGATCGTCTTGGCGCCTTCCTGCGTAAACTGCCCCTCCGTCCCGGTATGATACTGGACCGTCACGTCGTCGGCGAACACCGTCTCCAGGGCAGTCCGGTCGCGTGCGTCGAGCGCGTAGAAGTATGTCCTGAGCTTGCGCTGAATGCGCAGCTCCTCCAGCAGAACCTCGTCGCTCGGCTCGGCGCCCGATCGATCGCTCACGGCATTCCTCCGACATGCTTGGTTTCACCCGGCGCCTGTCCGGCCCGGAGCCCGGAGCCATGACCGGGATCGTCGCGCAAAAGCCCGATCATTGTCTCGTTGAACCGGTCCGCCGCCTCGAACTGCACCCAGTGCCCGGCGCCCTCGATGACGATGAACTGCGACCGGGGGTCGACGGGCGGAGGATGTCCGCCCGCTCTTGAAAGTGATCGCCGGCGGTGACGTCGAACTCGCCCCATATGCCGGCCGCAACGCCAGAGCCGGCGAGCGCAGCACCGAGATCGACGCCCCGCGAGATCGGCCGGTTCTTGCCCCGCGTGCGGCGGGTGTTCTCGGCCTGCAAGCGCGACCGCCAGCGAATCGATCCGCGACGGATCGCGGAACATCAGTATCTCGAGGTTCCTTCGGTGTGCCGCCTGTACCGCCGCTTCGTCGCCCGCATCGCGCCATCGGACCAGCTCACCCACCGGGCCGCGCGTGGCGCGCATGCCGCCGGAGCCGACCAGGACGAGCCGCCGCGTCCGGTCCGGCTGAAGGGCCGCCATGGTTCCGGCGATGGCTCCCCCGAAAGAGAATCCCGCCAGCGTCACCGGGGTCTCGCGACCGGCGAGGCGATCGAGCCCATGCCAGAGATGGCCAGCTATCGCCGCCGCGTCGGGCTCTCCCTCGATCGTATCGGAGTCCCCGAACCCCGGCATGTCGGGAACCATCACGGAATGATGAGCCGCCAGCGGCTCGATGTTGCGCAGCCAGTGCGTCCAGGACCCGAAGCCGCCATGCAGGAGCACGACCGGATCGCCGGCTCCCCAGAGCCTCCATACGGTGCAGACGTCCGCGGAACGGGTGCCGACACGCCTGGCCTTCCGGTCGAGCTCCGCCACGGCGGACGGAACTTCACGCGTGTTGCCGGCGCCCGAACCGTCCGCCTTCAAGGATGCCGGCTCCGACATCGCCGCGCTCGACGTGTCGCTCAGATGGCCTTCTCTTCTCGGAGACGGTCGAACTCCTCGTCGTCGATGCCGAGCTCGCCATAGATGGAACGGCTGTGCTCACCGAGCGTGGGCGCATTGTCGACGGGGACCTCAGAGTCCGACAACCTGATCGGGCAGCACACCATCTCGAAGTCGCCCCGCTCGGGGTCCGTCATGGACTTGAATGTGCCGCGGGCGCGCAGCTCCGGATGCTGCTACAGCTCCATCGTGTCCATGACCGCGCCGCCGGCGGCTTCGGCGGATCGAGCGGCGTCCGGCTGAAGCGCGGCGCCGGCGCTGGCTGCATCACGCCGTCCACGTCCACCAGCGTCCCGCGCGCCCTGATCTGCGGATGCGAGGCGGCCTCGTCCCACGAGAGCACCGGCGAGAAGCACGTCTCCGTGCGATCGAGCATCTCGCACCACTCGGCGCGCGTGCGCGTGCGGAAGATTGCGGCCAGCCGCGCCTTGCCCTCCTCCCACCGGCTGCGGTCCATCTACGGACCCAGCTCCTCGGGATCGACGTCGATCCGCTGCAGGAGCTCGCGGTAGAACTTCTCCTCCACCGCCGCCACGGCAATCCACTTGCCGTCCTTGCATTCGTAGACCTCGCAGAAATGCGAGCCGGAATCGGTCGGGTTCGTGCCGCGCTCGGGATTCCATATGCCGGCGGCGAGGAGCCCGAAGTACGCCGTCATCTGCGACGCCGCCCGTCAACCATCGCAGCGTCCACGACCTGCCCCTTGCCGGAGCGCCCCGCCTCGATGAGGCCGGCCGCGATGCCAAGCACGAGGTAGAGCGCCCCGCCGCCGAAATCCCCGATCGCCGTCAGCGGCACCGTGGGCGGCTGGCCCTTGCGGCCCATGGCGTTGAGCGTCCCGGTAAGCGCGATGTAGTTGAGGTCGTGGCCGGGTGTGTTCGCCAGCGGGCCCTCCTGCCCCCATCCCGTGATCCGTCCGTAGACTAGCCGCGGATTGCGTTCCCGGCAGACGTCGGGGCCGAGCCCGAGGCGCTCCATCACTCCCGGACGGAACCCCTCGATCAGCGCGTCGGCGGAGCCGATCAGCTCCAGCACGAACGCGACGCCGTCGGCCGCCTTCAGGTCCACTGCAACCGCGCCGCGGCTTCTCAGCAGGAGGTGGTAGCGGCGTGGCCGCTGCACGCCCAGTCCGGACGGCGTCTTGCGCTCTACGCGGATGACGGTGGCCCCATCTCCGCCAGAAGCATCGCGCACATCGGCCCCGGACCGATACCCGCAAGCTCGACGATCTTAAGTCCGCTGAGTGGTCCCAACGCTCTTCATCCGCTCACGCACGCGCCGCCCGTCAGGCGGCCTAGCTGTACTTGATCTGCTCCCCACGCTCCTTCTTCCCGATGAGATCGAGAATTCCGTCGAGCGCCATGACGTATCCGTACCCGCCGAACCCCGCCACGAGCGCGTCCGCGCCGTGGCTCATGACGGAGGTGCCCCGATAGGACTCGCGCCGGTATGTGTTCGCCATGTGCAGCTCGATCCACGGCTTCGCCACCGCCTTCAACGCATCGAGGATGGACACCAACGTCCGGGTGAAGCCACCCGGGTTGATGACGATCCCGTCGGCGCCCGTATGCCGCCCGGCCTACGACGACGTCATCCAGGGCGAGAGCGGCGTTGCGTCGATGTGCGAACGGGCCTTCGGCGAGCCGCGCTATCTGCCGACGGTGTTGGCCGACAAGCTCTGCGGCCAGGTGATGTCGAACGCCATCAGCATGGCGCTCTTCTGCCGGGAGCGCACCGGCATCGGGCAGGAAGTCGTCGTCCCGATGCTGGAGACGGTCCAGGCCTTCAACATGCTCGATCATCAATGGGGTGCCATCTTCGATCCGCCCGACGGCGGCATGGGTTACAACCGGCTCTTCACGCCGCATCGCCGTCCCTACCCGACCGCGGACGGGCACATGTGCATCATGGCGAGCAATGACGACCAATGGCAGCGCCTGCTGGCGGCCGTGGGGCGTCCCGACCTCTCCGACGACCCGCGCTTCGCCAGGCTGATCGACCGGGCGCGCAACATCGATGCCCTCTACACGGTCCTGATCGAGCAGCTCGCGGACCGCACGAACGAGGAATGGAGCAAGCGGCTCTCGGAGGCCGACATCCCGCACGCGCCGGTCAAGAAGCTCGAGGATCTCCTCACCGACCCCTACCTGGAGGCGACGGGATTCTTCCAGCACGTCGACCACCCATCGGAAGGGAGCTTGGTGGGGGCGGGCGGTCCGAGATGTTCTCCAAGACGCCGACCAGCCAGAGGCTCCCGCAGCCCCGACTTGGGGAGCACTCGGACGAGGTGCTGGCCGGGCTCGGCTTCGACGGAGCGGCAATCCGCGAGATGGGCGAGTAGCTCTCCCGCCGCCTAACCGAACGCCTGTATCCCCGTAATTGCGCGGCCGAGGATCAGCGCGTGCACGTCGTGCGTGCCCTCGTAGGTGTTGACCGTCTCCAGGTTCTGCGCGTGACGCATGACGTGATACTCCTCCTGGATGCCGTTGCCGCCGTGCATGTCGCGCGCGGCCCGCGCGATGTCGAGCGCCTTGCCGCAATTGTTGCGCTTCATGAGCGAGATCATCTCCGGGGTCGCCTTGCCTTCGTCGAAGAGCCGCCCGAGGCGCAGCGCCGCATGCAGCCCCAGCGCGATCTCCGTCTGCATGTCGGCGAGCTTCTTCTGCACCAGCTGCGTCGCCGCCAGCGGCCGCCCGAACTGCTTGCGCTCCAGCACATAGCTGCGCGCCCGGTGCAGGCAGTCCTCCGCCGCGCCCATCGCGCCCCAGGCGATGCCGTAGCGCGCCCGGTTGAGGCAGCCGAACGGCCCCTTCAGGCCCGACACGTTGGGAAGCAGCGCCTCCACGCCGACCTCCACGCCGTCCATGACGATCTCGCCGGTCACGGAGGCGCGCAGCGACAGCTTGCCGCCGATCTTCGGCGCGGAAAGCCCCTTCATCCCCTTCTCCAGGATGAAGCCGCGGATCTGGTTGTCGTGCGCGGCGGACTTCGCCCACACCACGAACACGTCGGCTATCGGCGCGTTCGATATCCACGTCTTCGAGCCGGTGAGGCGGTAGCCGCCGTCGGTCTTCTCCGCGCGCGTCTTCATGCTGCCCGGGTCCGAGCCTGCATCCGGCTCCGTCAGCCCGAAGCAGCCGATCCACTCGCCGGTCGCCAGCTTCGGAATGTACTTCTTGCGCTGCGCCTCGTCGCCGTAGGTGAAGATGGGGTGCATGACGAGCGAGGACTGCACGCTCATCATGGAGCGGTAGCCGGAGTCGACCCGCTCCACCTCTCGCGTCACCAGCCCGTAGGAGACGTAGCCCGCGCCGGCGCAGCCGTACTCCTCCGGCAGGGTGAGGCCGAGCAGCCCCAGCTCGCCCATCTCGCGAAAGATCTCCGGCTCGGTCTTCTCCTCGCGGTAGGCCTCGATGATCCGCGGCGCCAGCTTCTCCTGCGCGTAGGCCTGCGCCGTGTCGCGGATCATGCGCTCGTCGGATGTGAGCTCGTCCTCCAGCAGGAACGGGTCGTCCCAGGCGAAGCTGGGTTGCGCGGAGGTGCGGCTCTCGTCCTTTCGTCTGGCGTCCACCGGAAAACCCCTTTCAGGCTCGTTCAGCTGGCGGCTCCGTGCATAAGCAAGCCACCGACAAGCCTGTTATTTAACGACCGTTAGAATGCCCGGCAAGCCGGTGCGTACTCGTCTGCCCCGGACCCGCATCCTCGGGCCGACAAAGTCGGGCGGAGAGGCAGGGTCGCCAGCGTCGCGTTAGCCCGACTTGCCGCCCTTCTTCACCATCGCGACGACCAGATCGGCGTAGCAGTCAGCAAGCTGGGTCTGAGTGAGCTCTCCCTCCGGCTGATACCAGCCGAGAATGTAGTCGCCCATGGCAATGATGGCGAACGCCGTCGGCGAAACCGCGATATTCCGGAACTCGCCGGACTCGACGCCTTCAGCAAGTATCTCGCGGATGATCTCGTAGAACTGCCGCTCGAGCGTCAGGATGTGCTTGCGCTGCTCATCGGGAAGCGAGTTGCGCAACTGCCCCAGCTCGAAGATGCGGTCGTATGCCTCCGGGAAAGGCGTTTGCTGCAGCTGCCACCGCACGAGCGCCCGCATGAAGGTGCGCAGCTTGGAGGTCGCATCCTTTCCCCGGATGCCCGCCTTCACCGTGTTGATCAGGTCGTGGAGTGTGTAGTCGAGGAACGAGGCGAGGATCTCCTGCTTCGAGCCGAAATAGTGGTAGATGGCCGGCGCCGTCAGTCCCGCGCGCCTTGCGAGCGCCGACATGCTGGTCCGCTCGTAGCCGCGCTCGCGGTACATGGTCGCGACGATGCGCATCACGCGCTCGAACGTCTCCTCGCCGCGCTTGCTGTAGGTGTGGCCGTTGATCTTCGCCTTGCTGAGATAAGTTCGGGTGGCCGATTCCACGGGCTTCTCGGGCGCCTTCTTCGGAGCCTTCTGCGGCCGCGTCTTGAGCTGCTTGGTTGCTTGCATAGGTATCGGTCCGGCCCAAGTGTCAGGTTAAGCTGAGACAATGTGGTCTCAGCAGCCTTCGGCTGTCAATTCTTCGGCCACAGCCGGCGCGGGCGCATCAATGCGCCATGTAAGCTCAGTTTGCTGACTACGGCAAAGAATCCGCCGGTCACGTCAACAATTCCTCCTGTAATATACCCGGCTTCATTGCTGGCGAGGAACGCGACGGCAGCGGCGACATCCGCGGGATTGCCGATTCGGCCGAGCGGCGTCCGGGCAATATATTAGGCATCGATCTTCTCGGCCTCGCCGAAGCTCGACGCCATCTCACCGCTGATCCGTGTTGGTGAAACGCAGTTGACCGTGATGTTGAAGGGGCCGAGCTCCCCGGGCAGCACGCGCGAAAGCCCGATCTGTCCGGCCTTGGAGGAGGCGTAGTGGACGCTGGAGAAGCCGGTGAACATCCGTCCGGCCTGCGAGCTGATCGTGATGATTCTCCGCCAGCCGGCTTTCTTGAGGAGCGGCACCGCTCCCTTGCTCACCAGGACGTTCCGGTGAGGTTCGTCCGGATCGTCCGGCTCCAGATCTCGAAAGGGATCGTCTCGATGCTTCCCTTGTGGCCATCGACGCGCGGCGCGATCCCGGCGCTGTTGACCAGGATGTGAAGCTGCGAGAACCTTTTCTCGACCTCCTCGATAAGGTTGTGGACACTGCGCTCATCGCCGACATCGACCGAAAGGCC
>CAZMJQ010000384.1:0-3272 GCA_964566475.1 uncultured Propylenella sp.
CGTCGCACTACGAAACCAGGAGGCGCGCATGCCCCAATCCGGCACATGGACTCTCCGCGAGACGCTCGTCATCGCGGTCATCGGCGCGGTGTTCGCCGTGCTCTATCTCGGCTGGGTGCAGCTCTGGCTGATTGCCCAGGCGGCCTTCGGCACGCTCACGATGGACGTGTTCATGGGCTTCTGGTTCATCGCCGCGATCGTGGCGGCGGCGATCATCCGCAAGCCCGGAGTGGCGTTCGCCGCCGAGTTCCTGACGGGTGCCGTGCAGGTGCTGCTCGGAAGCCCGGCGGGGCTCCTGCTGCTGGTCACCGGCGCAGTTCAGGGCGCCGGCGCCGAGGCGGTCTTCGCGGCGACGCGCTGGCGCAACTATTCGCTGCCCGTGCTCATGGCCGCAGGAGTCGGCTCGGCGGTCTTCAGCTTCGTCTACACTTGGATCCGTTTCGACTACGGAGCGCTCGAGCCGACGGTGCTCGTCGCCATGTTCGTGCTGCGCTGCGCGAGCGGCGCGCTTCTCGGCGGGCTCCTCGGGCACTACATCGTCGAGGCGCTGTACAGGACCGGCGCGCTTACCGGCTTCGCCATTGACGCGGCCAGGCGCCGTGGGGCGGCGCAGCCCGCCGGGTAGATGCTGCAGACCGCGCGCGAGACGGAGGCGCCCGTCGTATCGCTCGACGATGTCTGCGTACGCTATCCGTTCGCCGCACGCGAGGCCGTCGGCCAGCTAAGCCTCGAGCTGAGGCGCGGCGAGCGCGTGCTGCTGATCGGACCTTCGGGGTCAGGCAAGTCGACCTTGCTGCTGGCGCTCACCGGCATCATCCCCGATCATGTGCCGGCAAAGGTGACCGGGAGGATCGCGCTGTTCGGCGAGCCTGTCGACCTTCGCTCGGCAGCGGCATGGTCACACCGTGTGGCGCTGTTCTTCCAGGACGCCGACCAGACGCTCTGCGGCATGCGCGTGGAGGACGAGATCGCGTTCGCGCTCGAAAACCGCGGCCTGGCGGAAGCGGAAATCCACGAGCGCATCGCCTCCGTCATGGACGAACTGAAGCTGCCGCAGGCATGGTTGCAGCGGCCGAGCATTATGCTCTCCGGCGGCGAGCGGCAGCTGGTTGCGCTGGCCTCTGCCGTAGCGCAGGACGCAGACCTTTTCATCGCCGACGAGCCGACCGCGCATCTCGCACCGGAAGCGGCCAAGCGCTTTCACCGCCTCGTGGCCGAGCCGCGGCCGGGACAGACGATCCTCGTCGTCGACCATCGCTTCGATGGGCTTATCGAGCACATCGACCGCATCGTCGCACTGGGGCCGGACGGGGCGATCCTGGCGGACGGACCTCCGCGCCATGTCCTGCGCAAAGACCATGCGCGGCTTCGCACGCACAGCGTCTGGACGCCGCCCGCGTCGGAACTGGACGCCAGGCTTGCCGCGGCCGGATGCGAGCTAGCCATCCCACCGCTTTCCGTGGCCGAAGCGCTCACCTCGCTGCTCCCATCCGAGAGCGGAGCGGCGCGGCAAGCGGTCGAGACCTTCGTGGCGGATGCGAGTCCACCCGCCAGACCGCGCCCCGATCAAGGCCACGATAACGACCCTGTCGTCCGGCTCGACCGCGCCGCGTGCGCGCCGTTCCTCTCGAAGCCGGTGCTCAGCGAAATCTCGCTTGCGCTTTACGCCGGCGAGATCGCCGCTCTCGTCGGGCCGAACGGGGCGGGCAAGACGACGCTCGGCGCAACGCTCGCCGGCGTGCTTCCGGTGAAGGCCGGGCGCCGCGAGGGACCGCCCGGCGGAATCGCCTTCCAGAAAGCGGAGAGCCAGTTCCTGACCGGGCGGGTGAGTGATGAGCTCGCTGCGAGCCTGCCGAAGCGAATGCCGGCGGCGGAAAAGGCCACCCGGGTGCCCGACACGCTCAAGGAGTGGGATCTCGGCGGCTTCGAGGAGCGTCATCCATACGAGCTTTCGGAAGGACAGAAGCGGCGGCTCGCGCTCGCGTCGCTGACCATGACCGACCGCTGGCCGCTGATCGTTCTCGACGAGCCGACCGCAGGGCTCGATGCGGCCGGCGCGGGCAATCTCGCAGAGCACATCGCGGCCATGCGCGAAGCCGGCAAGGCCGTCCTCCTCATCACGCACGATCTCGATTTCGCAGCACGGCTCGCCGACCGGCTCACCGTTCTCGCTGAAGGCCGCATCCTGGCGGACGGCGATCCGGACGAGCTTTTCGCGGACGACACGCTCATGCGGCGTGCGGGCCTGAAGACGCCTGGCTACATTGCTGCGGCGCGCTGGCTGGCGGAGCGGAGGCCCCCATGCTGAAGGCCGTCAACCCGCTCACCAAGCTCGGCATCTGCGCGCTCTGGGTGCTGGCGGCAGTGCTAATCCTCGACGCGCGCTTCCTCGGGCTGACCACCGCGCTCTTTGCAGTGGCGCTGATCGTGCTGAACCGCACGTCGCCGCTGACGCTTCTCCTCCTGATGATCCCGTTCGCGCTCTTCGGCTTCGGCTTCGTCACGACCAACCTGCTCTTCCGCGAGGACAGCGGCTTCGCCACTGCGGTCTCGTCGGAGGCGGTCTTCGCCTCGGATACACTGTCGGCGGGCTTGACGCTGGCGCTTCGCGCCATCGCCTGCGGCATGGTCTCCGTCTTCTTCGCGCTCACCACCGACCCCGGCGCGCTCATCCGCGCATCGATGGCGTATCTGCGCCTGCCCGCAAAGATCGGCTACCCGCTCTTCGCCGCCATGCAGCTCGTGCCGCAGCTTGCCCAGGAGGCGCAGCAGGTCAGGATGGCGCGCGCCATGCAGAGCGGCCGGGCCATGCGCCGCCTCCCCTCCCCGAAGGAAGCCGTTTCGCTCGTGGTGCCGCTGCTCGCCTTCGCCATCCGCCGCGCCAGCCGAACGGCTATTGCCATGCACGCCCGCGGCTTCGATCCGGCGGTCCCGAGGACCGTGATCAGTGTGCCCGCCTTCTCGCGCCTCGATGTGTTCTTCACGGCAGCCTGGCTTGTCTGCCTGGCAGCCGCTGTCGCGACCCTCTGATGCTGCAACGCCCGCGCCTAAGCCGGCCGCTTCATCTCGAACAGCGACTCGACCACTGCATAATCGTGATAGCCGCAGCGGGCGATCGACTTCGCCTTCGCCATGTCGAAGCGGCCGTCGCGGATGCAGTCGTCGTGGATATGAACACCCACCACCTCGCCGAAGGTCACCCAGTTGTTCGTGGGCCGGCCGTCCAGCCCGATGAGCTCCTGCGTGCTCAGCACCTTGCATTCGAGCGCCGC
>CAZMJQ010000385.1:0-18180 GCA_964566475.1 uncultured Propylenella sp.
AGAGCGAGGTGGCGAAGATCTACCGGCAGATCGCCGAACGGGTGATCGGACGCCTCCGGGAGGAGCGCGACATGGTCGAGCGCAAGGCACCCAAGATTGTGATCGAGAGCTGAGCATCCGCTCCTCTGCAACAGCTCGCGCCGATTCCAGATGCAACCGACGGTCCGAGACGAGGACAGTATCCTGCATAGCAGTGCAATATGTGTACTTAAATTGAACAATTAGAGTCTTGTTTTAATCCCGCGTCGCACAATCGAATTTTCTTGCTGGCCGTCTGGCGATCTGGAATTTTGCTGGTTGGCATACCAGGGAGGATTCGCGCTTCGATGGCATCCTCATCAAGTGCGACTGAACAACACTCGGCGGGGGAATCCGAGCGGCTCAGAGCGAACGTCTACGCGCTGCTGGCACGCGTTCTCGCGCGCCCGGCCGATGCGGCTCTGCTCCGGGAGGCCGGCGCGTGGTCCGGCGACGACAGCGAGTTCGGGCGTGCCGTCGCGAGCCTCGCCGAGCAGGCGCGGGCCGCCGATCCAAAGAAGGTCAAGGAAGAGTACGAGGCGCTGTTCATCGGTCTCGGCCGCGGCGAGCTCGTGCCCTACGCGTCGTACTACCTGACCGGGTTCCTGCACGAGAAGCCGCTTGCCCGTGTGCGACAGGACCTGCGCGAGATCGGGGCAGAGCGCGATCCCTCGGTGAAGGAGCCGGAAGACCATATCGCGGCGCTGCTCGACGTGATGGTCGGGCTCATCCTCGGAACGTTCCGCGAAACCGGCCTCGACCGCCAGCGCAGGTTCTTCGACGCCCACATCAAGTCCTGGGCGCCGTACTTCTTCAAAGACTTGGAGACGGCAAAGACAGCCGAATTCTACAGGCCGGTCGGGACACTCGGCCGGCTGTTCCTCGCAATCGAGGAAGCAGCGTTCGAAATGGCCTGATCGGCTTCCGGGCCGACGGCAGAGATCAAGAAGGAGGGACCAGAATGAGCAAGAAGAAGGAGACGGGCTCCGACGCAAGCCGGCGCGAATTCCTCAGGATGGCCGGCATCGGAACGGCCGCCGGCGGCGCAGCGCTGGCACTCGGCAGCCAGCCGGCGGCGGCGGACGAGCCGCGGGCCGACGGAAGCCTCGGCTATCGCGAAACCGAGCACGTGAAGACTTTCTACAAGCTGGCAAAGTTCTAGCGCGAGTTAAGAGCCCGCCGAGGGCGACCGCCCATCGGCGAAATCGGACAAAAGTCCTTTCTATTGAGGAGACGCCCAATGTTGCGGAAGAAGACGAACGGGGTCGGAATCGCTTCCCGCTTGTCGCCCGCCCTGCAGGAGCTGACGAGCCAGGCGGTCGATCGCCGAACCTTTCTGAAGCGGTCCGGCCTGACGGTAGGCGGCCTTGCCGCCGCCGGCACTCTGGCCTCCGGCATGGTGCGGGAGGCGAAAGCCCAGACCGCCGGCGCCGCGGCCACCGAGATCAGGAAGTCCGTCTGCACCCATTGCTCGGTCGGCTGCACGGTCATCGCGGAGGTCCGCGACGGCGTGTGGATCGGCCAGGAGCCCGGCTGGGACTCGCCCCTCAACCTCGGCGCCCATTGCGCCAAGGGCGCCTCGGTGCGCGAGCATGCGCACGGCGAGCGGCGGCTGAAGTACCCGGTCAAGCTGGTGGACGGCAAATGGAGCCGGCTGTCGTGGGAAGACGCCATCAACGAGATCGGCGACAAGCTGCTGGAAATTCGCGAGGCGTCGGGACCGGATGCGGTCTTCTGGACGAACTCGTCGAAATTCTCCAACGAGCAATCGTACCTTCACAGGAAGTTCGTCGCGTTCTGGGGCACCAACAACACCGACCACCAGGCGCGCATCTGTCATTCGACCACGGTCGCGGGTGTCGCAAACACCTGGGGCTACGGCGCGATGACCAATTCCTACAACGACATGCACAAGTCGCGGGCGATCCTCATGATCGGCAGCAACGCGGCCGAGGCGCATCCGGTGTCGCTCCTGCATCTGCTGCGCGCCAAGGAGGTCAACAACGCGCCGGTGATCGTGTGCGATCCGCGCTTCACGCGCACGGCTGCACACGCCAGCGAATTCGTCCGCTTCCGGTCCGGCACGGACGTGGCGCTGATCTGGGGCATCCTCTACCACATCTTCGAGAACGGCTGGGAGGACAGGGAGTACATCCGCCAGCGCGTCTGGGGCATGGACGAGATCCGGGCAGAGGTGGCCAAGTGGACGCCGGAGGAGACGGAGCGCGTCACCGGGGTGCCCGGCTCGCAGCTGCGGCGCGTGGCGATGACGCTTGCCAACAACCGGCCGGGCACGATCGTGTGGTGCATGGGCGGCACGCAGCACCATCACGGCAACAACAACGTGCGGGCCTACAACTGCCTGCAGCTGGCGCTGGGCAACATCGGGAGGTCGGGCGGCGGCGCCAACATTTTCCGCGGCCATGACAACGTGCAAGGCGCGACGGACGTCGGCGGCGGCAACGATACGCTGCCGGCCTATTACGGGCTTGCCGAAGGCTCCTGGAAGCACTGGGCGCGGGTGTGGGAGGTCGACTACGACTACCTGCTCGGCCGCTTCGGCTCCAAGGAGCTGATGGAGGCGCCGGGCATGCCGGTGTCGCGCTGGATCGACGGCGTGCTGGAAGCGAAGGAGAACCTCGGTCAGCCGGACAATTTGCGGGCCATGATCTATCACGGGCACGCGCCCAACTCGCAGACGCGGATGACGGAGATGAAGGCGGCGATGGAGGCGCTCGATCTTCTCGTCGTCATCGATCCGTATCCGACGGTCACGGCGATCCTCCACGACCGCACCGACGGCGCCTATCTGCTGCCGGCCGCGACCCAGTACGAGACCGTCGGCTCGGTGACCGCCTCCAACCGCTCGCTCCAGTGGCGCGAGAAGGTCTTCGACCCGATTTTCGAGTGCAAGACCGACCAGGAGATCCTCTACCTGTTCGCCGAGAAGCTCGGGTTCGCCGAGGAGCTGTTCAAGAACATCGCTGTCGACGGCACCCATCCCTCGGTCGAGGACATCCTTCGGGAGATTAACCGCGGCACGTGGACGATCGGCTATACCGGCCAGTCGCCGGAACGGCTGAAGATGCACATGGACAACCAGCACACCTTCGACCGGACCACGCTCCGCGCAACGGGCGGCCCGGCCGACGGCGACTACTACGGTCTGCCATGGCCTTGCTGGGGCACGCCGGAGATGAAGCATCCCGGCACGCACGTGCTCTACGACACATCGCTGCCGGTGGCGGAGGGCGGCTTGTGCTTCCGCGCCAACTTCGGCGTCGAGCGCGACGGCGACAATCTGCTTGCCGAGGGCTCCTGGCCCGTTGGCTCGGAGATCGAGGACGGGTATCCGGAGTTTACCTACGCCATGCTCGACAAGCTTGGCTGGGCCGGCGACCTGACCGAGGCCGAGCTTGACGCCATAAAGAGAGTCGCAGGCGGCGACGACGCCGAGAAGATGGGGGCGGTCAACTGGAAGACCGACCTGTCCGGCGGCATCCAGCGCGTGGCGATCGAGCATGGCTGCGCGCCCTTCGGCAACGCAAAGGCGCGGGCGGTGGTGTGGAACTTCCCCGATCCCGTCCCGCTCCACAGGGAGCCGCTCTACACGCCGCGGCGGGACCTGGTCGCCGACTACCCGACCTGGGAGGACCGGCCCAGCCACTGGCGTTTGCCCACGCTCTACGCGTCGATCCAGCAGCAGGACTTCTCGGAGGACTTCCCGATCATCCTCACCTCCGGGCGCCTGGTGGAATACGAGGGCGGCGGCGACGAGACGCGGTCGAACCCGTGGCTCGCCGAGCTGCAGCAGGACATGTTCGTGGAGATCAATCCCGGGGACGCCAACGACCTGGGCATCCGCGACGGCGACATGGTCTGGGTGCATGGGCCCGAGGGCGCCAAGGTGCACGTGAAAGCGATGATCACGCAGCGGGTCGGCCGCGGCGTCGCCTTCATGCCGTTCCACTTTGGCGGCTGGTACCAGGGCGAGGATCGGCGGAGCAAGTACCCCGAGGGCGCCGATCCGTATGTGCTCGGCGAGTCGGTGAACACCGTCACGACATACGGCTACGACTCCGTCACCCAGATGCAGGAAACCAAGACGACGCTTTGCCGGATCGAGGCGGCGTAGGCCAAGGGAGGGACAAGAAATGGCACGAATGAAATTCCTCTGCGACGCCGAGCGCTGCATCGAATGCAACGCTTGCGTCACGGCGTGCAAGAACGAGAACGAGGTGCCCTGGGGCGTGAACCGCCGCCGCGTGGTGACGATCCAGGACGGAGAGCCGGGCGAGCGCTCCATATCGGTCGCCTGCATGCACTGCTCCGACGCGCCGTGCATGGCGGTCTGCCCCGTGGACTGCTTCTACCAGACCAACGACGGCGTGGTGCTGCACTCCAAGGACCTGTGCATCGGCTGCGGCTACTGCTTCTATGCGTGTCCGTTCGGCGCGCCGCAGTTTCCGCAGGCGGGCAATTTCGGCTCGCGCGGCAAGATGGACAAGTGCACCTTCTGCGCCGGCGGCCCGGAAGAGGACATGTCGCAGGCCGAGTTCTCCAAGTACGGGCGCAACCGCCTGGCGGAGGGCAAGCTGCCGCTCTGCGCCGAGATGTGCTCCACCAAGGCGCTGCTCGCCGGCGACGGCGACGTGGTGTCGAACATCTACCGCGAACGGGTCGTGGCACGCGGCTTCGGCAGCGGCGCCTGGGGCTGGGGCACGGCCTACGAGCAGAAGTCGGGCCTTTGATCGCGGCTTGACCATCCGGGTCCGCACCGGCAGCGGTGCGGACCCGTTCGTTGGAGGACATGCGGGATGATGATACAGGCCGCTCGTGGCCTGCGGGCGCTTGTGTGCGTCGTTGCGGCCTTGCTCATCGTTGCACTGTCGGCGGAGCTGTTTGCGCCGGAATCATACGCCCAGAGCTCGGTGCGGCCGCCGCAGGGGGTTGTCGAAGGCTTGAACGATGCGCCCCTCTCCGGCCAGGTTCCCGGCAACACGAGCGGCTCCGCCTCGGATGCCGATCTGTGGCGTCAGATCAAGGAAGGCGGGGCCGGCAACGTCGCATCGCCCGATCCGAGCGCCGGACGGATGATCCAGTACGAGGGCCAGCTGTGGCGCGAGATACATAACGGCCCGCTCCCGCGCTACGGCGCCTGGGCGCTGCTTGGAGTCATCGTGCTTCTTGCGCTGCTGTTCGCCGTGGTGGGCAGGGTGCGGATCCACGGCGGCCGGTCGGGCCGGACCATCACGCGCTTCACGGCGTTCGAGCGGGCCGGCCACTGGCTGACGGCAAGCTCGTTCGTCCTGCTGGCGCTTACGGGGCTCAACATTCTCTACGGGCGCAGCGTGCTGCTGCCTCTTATCGGCCCGGAGGCGTTCGCCACGATCACGCTGTGGGGAAAGTACGTCCACAACTACGTCGCATTCGCCTTCATCGCCGGTCTCGTCATCATCTTCGTGCAGTGGGTGGTCCACAACGTCCCCAACCGCCACGACCTGGTCTGGCTGGCCAAGGGCGGCGGCATCCTCGTGAAGAACGTCCACGCGCCCGCGAGGAAGTTCAACGCCGGCCAGAAGATCATCTTCTGGCTCACCATCATCGGCGGCGCTTCGCTTTCGCTTTCCGGCTGGGCTCTGCTGTTTCCCTTCACCACGACCTTCATGGCCGACACGTTCGAGCTGCTGGCGGTCGTCGGCATCGATCTGCCGGCCTGGCTGGGGCTGCCGCAGCCGCCCTACAGCCCCATCGTGGAACAGCAGCTGAACCAGGTCTGGCACTCCATCATGGGCCTGTTCCTCACCGCCGTGATCATCGCGCACATCTACATCGGAACCATGGGCATGGAGGGCGCGTTCGAGGCGATGGGCACGGGCGAGGTGGACGAGAACTGGGCGCGTGAGCATCACTCCATCTGGGTGGAAGAGCTGGAGCGGAAGCGGGACGAGGCGGCGGCCCGCGAGGCCTCCGCGGCGCAGCAGCCGGCGGAGTGAACGAGCCCTTCGAATGTGGCAGTCCGCCAAGGCATCGGCCGCCATCCGGGCGTCCTTGCTGGCGCTGATCGGCGGCCTGACGCTCGGCGCCGCCGCCGGCGAAGACCGGGCGGAGCTCCCCGAGACACTGAAGGGGCACGGCGGCCCGGTAATGGGTATCGTCGCCGATCCGCAGACGAACCGCGTGCTCACCGCTTCGTTCGACTACTCCGTTATCCTGTGGTCGCTGGAAGGGGAGAGCGGCGCCGTGGAGCGCCGGCTCATTGGCCACGACGCGGCGGTGAACGACGTGGCGTTCCTGTCCGACGGAATGCGCGCCATATCCGTCTCCGACGACGGGTCGGCGATCGTGTGGGACCTCCAGGCGGGCGAGCCGCTCCAGCGGTTCCAGGACAGCGCCGACAAGGTGCTGGACGTGGCGGTCTCCGACGACGGCCGCTTCGCCGCGATCGCGCGCTGGGACGATACGGCGCGGCTCATCGATCTCCAATCGCTTCGGGAGGTCCGCCGCTTCCAGGGGCATCGGGACAGCGTCAACGCAGTCGCGTTCGGAGGGCAGGGCGACGGCACCCTCTTCACCGGCTCCACCGACGGCACGGTGCGGGCCTGGGACGTTGCCACGGGCGAGGAGCGTGCAATCGTGCGAGCCCACGGCTGGGGCGTGAACGAGGTGGCCGTGCTCCAGGAGACGCTCGTTTACGGCGGGCTTGACGGGACCCTGATGCGGGCTGCGCTCGACGGAGAGGGCGCGGTGGAGCTCGCGAGGTCCGACGGCCCCGTCCTGTCGCTCGCCGTCTCGGGCGATGGCGGGCGGCTCGCCGCGGGTTTCGGGGACGGCACGATTCGCGTGTTCTCGACGCAGCGCTGGGAGCTCCTGGAGGAGTACTACAATCCCTACGGTCCCGTCTGGGGCATGGCTTTCGCCGACGCTGCCGGCTCGGGACTCTACTACGTGGGCCTCGACGACTTCGCGGCCTTCTGGCGCGTCGAGCCGCGCGCTCCTTTCGAGCAGCCGCAGTCGACATTCCCGCGGCGCTTCCAGCAGAGCGCCGACATGAGCCTCGGCGAGCGGCAGTTCCAGCGGAAGTGCAGCGTCTGCCATACGCTCGAGGCCGACGACCAGAACCGCGCCGGACCGACGCTCTACGGTCTCTTCGGCCGGCGCGCCGGCTCGCTGCCGGACTATCCCTATTCGGAGGGGCTGCGGAACTCGGATATCGTCTGGAACGAGGAGACGGTCTCCGAGCTCTTCGATCACGGTCCGGACGTTGTGACGCCCGGATCGAAGATGCCGCTGCAGCGGCTGCAGAACGACGAAGAGCGGGATGCCTTGATTGCGTTCCTCAAACAGGCGACGGTGCCCGATCTGTCGGGAGGACAGGCGGGGACGGAAGAATGAGAGCGTTTCTCGGGGGCGTTGCGGCGATGGTCCTCATCGCGGTTATTGCGGCCGTCACGTTCGTAAATATCGACTACTCGACAAGCGACCGCGCCACGTCGGAGCGGGGCTCCGTACGCCTCGACAACGGTTCCTGATCCGGCGGGCGCCGCGCGTCATGGGCGCCGCCGCCGCGCGGTCAGGCGTACTCGCCGGGATTCTCACGCTTTCCCTATCGCTTCCGTTCGATGCGGCGGCCGCGTCAGAGCGGCCCGATCCGGCGGTGATCGCCGACGCCATGCGGTCCGTCGTCAGCGTGCTGCCGCAATGGGCCGGGCGTCCGCCCTCGCTGGAGGAGCCGGAAGGGTCGGGCGTCGTGGTCGGAGACGGGACGATGGTGCTGACCGCCGACCACGTGCTGGGCGACCCGGTGGCGGTGCTTGTCAGGACCTCGGCGGGCGAGGTGCTCCGCGCCGACATCGCGCGCCGCGACCGGGCGACCGACCTGGCGCTGCTGGTGGTCGAGGGGGAGCTGCCGGCGCTTGCCTTCGGCGATCCGGTGCTGCCGGGCGAGGAGGTGTGCGCGATCGGGAACGCCTTCGGGCTCGGGCTTGCGGTGGCGTGCGGGACGGTCTCCGCGATCGAGCGCAGCGGCACCGGCTTCAACCCGGTCGAGGACTTCATCCAGATCGACGCGGCTGTGAACCCGGGCATGTCGGGCGGCGCGCTGATCGACGGCAACGGCCGGCTCGCCGGCGTTCTCTCCGCCATCTTCACCAAGCAGTCGGACGCCAATATCGGCGTCAACTTCGCGGTCTCCGCGGCGCTGGCCGAAGCGGCGTTTGGACGCTTCATGTCGACCGAGCCGGTCGCCTGGCCGCAGCTTGGGGCGACGCTCAGGGCCCATCCGCCGCGCGGCGAGCCCGGACCGGTCGGCGCGGAAGTCGCCGCGATCGAGCCGGGCTCGCTGGCCGAGAGCGCCGGGCTCAAGCCCGGCGATATCGTGGTGGAAGGCGGAGGGCGGCCGATCGACGTGCCGGACGACGTCGCCGCGGCGCTGGCCCTCACGCCGCCGGGGGGAACGCTGCCGCTTACGGTGCTGCGCGGCGGGGAACGGCTGACGCTCGACGTGCCGGTTGCCGAATAGGGCGAAATCGATAACCTGACCGCAGACGCTGCTCACCGAGCCAAGAGCGCGCCGCAGCATCGCGGCGCACGGGAGATATTTCGATGACGAAGAACATGGACACAGATGCCTTCAACATGTCGATGCGCAAATTCCTGAAGCAGGTCGGCGTGACCTCGCAGCAAGAGATCGAGCGCGCGGTGGAGAAGAACAACCTGCGGGGCTCGGGCAAGCTCACAGTGCGGGCGACGATCACCGCGGACGGCACCGATCTCAATCACGTCGTGGAGGGCGAGATCGACCTCGGGTGAGGCTCCACGGCCGGAGCCGCAAAGCATGCCGCGCGCGCCGGAATTTCCGCCGCTGCTCACCGGGCATTGCGTCGGCGCGGACGATCCGTTCGTCGTCGCGGCGAAGGCGGCGGCGAGCGGGAAGGCGGGCGCCGGCGACCTCTTCTGGAGCGATACGGCGCATCGGCTCAGGGCGGCGATCGTGCTGGAGCCGGAGCCGGACGAGACGCATGTCGAAGGCGTTCAGCTCGTCACCATGGTCGCCATCGGCGACTGCATCGGCGCGCTGAGCCCGCCGGAAGTGGGTATCTTCTACCGCTGGCCGGACAGAATCTGCGCCAACGGCGCCGTGGTGGGCGTCGCCAGGCTCGCCACCGGCCCGCGGCAAGGCGGCGCCGCGCCGGCGTGGCTTGTGACGGCCGTCGATCTGAGCATCCGCGCCGACGACCCGGCGCTGGAGCCCGGCCGCACGCCCGACGTGACCACCCTGTGGGACGAGGGCTGCGGCGGGATCAGCCAGATGCAACTGCTTGAATCGTTCGCGCGCCACCTCAATACGTGGATCCACACCTTCGAGACCGACGGGCTACACCCGGTGCACGAAGCATGGATGGCGCGCGCGGAGGGACGCGGCGGGACGATCGCGCTCAGCCTGGGCGGCGGCACGAAGAGCGGCACGTTCCTCGGCCTCGACGAGGCAGGCGACCTCATTCTCAGGACGGAACGCGGCACGGAGCTGCTTGCGCTGCGGGACGCGCTCCTGTGAGCGCACCCGCGTCCCCGCAAGCTCCGGATCGTCCGCGCGACTTCTGGAAGTCGGCCGGCTTCCACCTGACGCGCCGCGACGAGAGCGGCTGCCTTGCCGTGATGCCGGACTTCCTGCGCGCCTACTACACGCGCCCGGAGATTCACCCGATGGAGGAATCCTGCGAGGCTGAGCACCGGCTGTTCGAGCGGCTGATGGAGGACCCGTTCGCGTCCGTGGACGAGGCGGAGGTTGCCGCAATCGCCAGCAAGGATGCGGCGGACAACTACCGCCTCGTGCTCGGCTACCGCGACGCGCTCGTCGCCGCCGGCTCGCTGGAGGCGGCCTACGTCAGCCTCTTCCGCGCCGGCGCGATCAAAATCCCGCCCGTCTTCATCGACCAGCTGGCGCACGTCATCCTGCGCAACATCCTCGAGGGCGAGACCGACCCGTACCGCGTCAAGGCGGCGGAGCCCTTCTTCCGCGACCAGTCGGTCTCCACGGAGGGCGGGCAGATCCTTCTCGCCGACGCGGAGATCGTGGAGATGCTGTCGGAGACCGGCGGCATGGGCGGGCTCGGCTCGCTTCTGGCTGAGGCAGGCACGCCGATGCGCGAAGTGACGCTCGACGTCATGACGGAGGAGAACCGGGACGCATACTGGGCGCGCTCCGACCGCTTCGACATGGCCGGCGACTTCCGCTTCACCGAGCCGCTGCAGGATGCGTTCGCCCGCGTTGTGGAGATGTGGGTGGAGCACTTCACCGGCATCCCGGTGCGCGTCCAGCCGATGCAGTCGATCCGCGACGAGCGCTGGACGTGGCACATCGGGCTGGACGCGGCGGCGACCGGCATCCTCAACCGGCTCTATGCGGGCGAGGCGGTGCCGGAGGAGGAGACGGGCCGCATCGTGGCGCTCTTCCGGCTGGAGAGCCTCGACAAGGCCGCCTTCATTCCCGCGATGCGGGGGAAGCCGGTCTATCTCGGACTGGCCATGACGCCCGAGCGGCTGGTAAAGATGAAGCCGCAGAACCTCTTGATGAACCTGCCGACCACCGCTTCGGGAGCCCGACGACAATGACCGCCGAGACCGCGCACACATCAACGTTTCTCGACTCGATCTGGATGCGCATCATTGCGCTCATCATTGCGATCGGCGGCGTGGCGCTTTTCGTCGTTGCGAACCAGGATGTCGTCTCGGGGTGGATGAGCGGACGGAGCGGCGCTCCGACGGCATTCCAGCAGTGCCTCGACGAGCGCATGGCGGCGGTGGATCAGCTCGCGCGGGAGGCCGGCTACAATGCCAAGCAGCGTGAGCTTGCGGCGATCCGCGCCCAGGAGTTCTGCCGGAACCAGACAGGCGCTTGAGTCTGCAAGAGACGGCGATGGCTACGGCTACTCCCTCCACAAGGGGAGGGCGTCAGGCTCTGCCAAGCCTTCCCAGATGCGTGTCCTTGAAGCCGGTGCGGTGCTTCAGGCCGAAGCCGAGGGCCCGGTCGAAGCCGATATGCGCGCCGAAGATGAAGGGGAGCGACAGGAGGAACGGGTCGCTTCCTCCCGGATAGAAGGCGAGGAAGAAGAGCGCGACGACAAGCACCCAGCTGTGCACGGCGTTGTAAATCGCCGCGCCCGCCTTCGGCCCGGCGAGGTAGCCGAGCATCGAGAGGTCGGGCGCCAGGATCAGGAAGGCGAAGAGCCACCAGCTCTGATGAAACAGCGCGTAGAGCCAGAGGCAGGCGAGCGCCAGCGCCAGCCCCTCCAGGCGGAGAATGACGGTCGTGCCGGAAATCTTGCCCATGGCCTTCGCTCCCGAGGCGGAATCGGCGGAGACTAACCCCGGCGCGCCCTGCGTGCTATCACGCCGGAACACGGTGAATCGCGCGGGGGCTACCGCATATGCGCGAGGTCTTGAACGAGCTTGAGCGGCGGCGGGCGGAAGCGCGCGCCGGCGGCGGCGAGGCACGCATCGCGCAGCAGCACGCGCGCGGCAAGCTGACGGCGCGAGAGCGGCTCGACGTGCTCCTCGACGAGGGCTCGTTCGAGGAGCTCGACATGTTCGTCGAGCACCGCGCCACCGAATTCGGCATGGCGGAAAAGAAGTTCCCCGGCGACGGCGTCGTCACCGGCTGGGGGACCATCAACGGCCGCCCGTGCTTCGTCTTCGCCAAGGACTTCACCGTGTTCGGCGGCTCGCTCTCGGAGGCGCACGCGGAGAAGATCCAGAAGGTGCAGGACATGGCGCTCCGCAACGGCGCGCCCATCATCGGGCTCTACGACGCGGGCGGCGCGCGCATCCAGGAGGGCGTCGCCTCGCTCGCCGGCTACGCCGAGGTGTTCCAGCGCAACGTGCTTGCCTCCGGCGTGATCCCGCAGATCTCCGTCATCATGGGGCCGTGCGCCGGCGGCGACGTCTATTCGCCGGCCATGACGGACTTCATCTTCATGGTGCGCGGCACGAGCTACATGTTCGTCACCGGCCCGGATGTGGTGAAGACGGTCACCAACGAGACGGTGACGCCGGAGGAGCTCGGCGGCGCGTCGGTGCACACGGTGACGTCGTCGATCGCCGACGGCGCGTTCGACAACGACGTCGACACGCTGCTCGAAATGCGGCGGCTCTTCGACTACCTGCCGCTCTCCAACAAGTCGCCGTTGCCGGAGATCGAGACGGCCGATCCGTGGGACCGCGTGGAGCCGTCGCTCGACACGCTGGTGCCCGACGCCGCCAACAAGCCGTACGACATCAAGGAGCTGATCGGAAAGACGCTGGACGAGGGCGCTTTCTTCGAGATCCAGGAGGCGCACGCGAGGAACATCGTCACCGGTTTCGGTCGGATCGAGGGGCGTACGGTGGGCGTGGTGGCGAACCAGCCCATGGTGCTCGCCGGCGTGCTCGACACTGACGCGAGCCGCAAGGGGGCGCGCTTCGTGCGGTTCTGCGACTGCTTCTCCATTCCGATCCTCACCTTCGTCGACGTACCGGGATTCCTGCCGGGCACGGCGCAGGAGCAGGGCGGCCTCATCAAGCACGGCGCCAAGCTGCTCTTCGCCTATGCCGAGGCGACGGTCCCGAAGGTGACGGTGATCACGCGCAAGGCCTATGGCGGCGCCTACGACGTCATGGCTTCCAAGCACCTCCGCGGCGACATCAACTATGCCTGGCCGACCGCGGAGATCGCCGTGATGGGCGCCAGGGGGGCGGCGGAGATCCTGCATCGCAAAGATGCGGGCGACCCGGAGAAGCTCGCAAAGCATACACGGGAATACGAGGAGCGGTTCCTGAACCCGTTCGTCGCGGCCGAGCGCGGCTATCTCGACGACGTGATCATGCCGCACTCGACGCGGCGGCGCGTGGCGAAGGCGCTCCGGCTGCTGCGGCGGAAGGAGCTCGCCAATCCGTGGAAGAAGCACGACAACATCCCGCTTTGATGCGATTGCATCAGTGCATCTGATGCACTATTGTCTCCTGTATGCGCACCACTTTGGACATCGACGACGACGTGCTCCAGGCGGCGAAGGACGTCGCCCGAGCAAAGAAGAAGACTGCTGGCGAAGTCATCTCCGACTTCGCCCGCAAGGGGATGATCTCGCCATGTTCTCAGGGCGACACTGACGGTCCGTCCCTAGTGCTCAAGAACGGGTTCTACGTGCTGGCGAAGCGCGGTGGCCCGCCTGTCACCAAGGAACTTGTGGACCGGCTCCTGGACGAAGCCGACATGGAGGATGCCGGGCTGAAGAAGACATGAATGGCCGGGCCCTGCTCGACATCAGCGTGCTGCTGCCACTGTTTGATCCTCTGCACGTTCATCACGAGATGGCCCATGCCTGGTGGGGGGACGGACAGACCTGGGCGAGCTGTCCCCTGACGCAAAACGGCTTCGTCCGAATACTCTCCAGACCTTCCTATCCCGCATCACTCAGCACGGCCGAGGCGGTGACCGGCTTGAGCGCCCTCTCCCGGCTTGATGGGCACGAATTCTGGCCGGACGACATTTCGATCACCGACCCGCAGGTCTTCGATCATTCCCGCATCCTCGGTCCGAATCAGATCACCGACATCTACCTGCTGGTGCTCGCTGTTAAGCACGGCGGACGGCTCGTTACTTTCGATCGCGGCGTGACGTTGGCCGCCGTCCGCGGCGCCCACCCGCACCACCTCCTCATCCTCTGAGCGACGGCGAGGGCGTCGCAACCGCTCCGCTACTCCGCAGCCTCGATGTGCACCGCCTCGTCCTCGCTGTGTTGCGCGGCCTCGCGCTGCCTGCGCTGCTCGGCCTTCTTGCGCGCCTTCTCCACGGCGGCGCGTGAGGACTCGTTCAAGTCGAACATCTCAAGGTGCTCGGCCTCGGCGTCGACCACTCTGGTCGTCGCCAGATCGCGATAGGAGCGGAGCGAGGCGTCCTTCGCCAGCCGCTTGCGCATGCGGTGGACCTTCAGAGCGTAGGCGCCGAAGCGCGCATACTTGACCAGAGTCTCCCAGGCATAGCGCGGGTAAAAGAGAAGGGCTGGAACGCGCGGCATCTCCGGGCGCCGCTGGGTGCGGTCCTTCAGGCGGAAATAGCCGCATTGCTGCGGGTGCACGCCCTCGAAGTGCGGCGCCGCGTAGATCTGCAGGACGACGCGCCAGATGCTCACCGGCTTGATGCCGTAGGCGATGTTGCGCTTCATCATCCGTTCGACGTGCTCGTCCGTATAGTACCACGTCCACACGTCGCGATAGGCTTGCTGCCACTCCGCCGCGCTCATCTTCGGGTGCGCGACGGTGACGTTCTCCAAGTCGTACTTGTTAAGGTCCGGGTCCATCCAGACGCCCTTGTTGTGGAGCGTCTGGTGATCCTCCGAGCCCGGCAGCGGCGTCAGCATGGTGAACTCCAGCACGTCCACCGGCAGCTCGCGCTGGATGATCTCGATGTCGCGCCTGATGGAGGCGGGCGTGTCGCCCGGCAGCCCCATGATGAAGCCCGCATAGGTGATGATCCCGGCTTCCTTCCACGCCTGGAACATCTTCCGGTACTCGGTGATGCGGTTCTGGTTCTTCTTCATGTGAACCAGGTTGTCCGGGTTGATGCTCTCCAGGCCGATGAAGGCGTAGTGGCAGCCGGCGCGCGCGGCCTTCTCGATGAAGCTCGGGATGAGATGGGCGAGGACGTCGACCTGGATCAGGAAGGTGATCCTGAGGCCTTTCTTCTCCCTCAGCTCGATCAGCCGGTCGAAGATCGCTTCCCAGTTCTTGTTGCGTGCGAAGTTGTCGTCGGTGATGAAGAATTTTCGGATGCCCTCGGCGGCGTTCTGGCGCACCAGACGCTCGATGTCGTCGGCGTCGCGCCAGCGCGACTTGCGGCCCTGCACGTTGATGATGGTGCAGAACGAGCACTGGAACGGGCAGCCGCGCCCCGCGTCGAAGGAGGAAAGGATACCGTCGTAGCGCTTCACCAGGCGCTGCGGCAGGTAGGGGATCGTCTGGTTCTGCAGGTTCGGCAGGTCGTGCATGTAGTTGTAGAGCGGCTTCGCCCTGCCGGCGTGCACGTCCTGGAGGAAGGAGGCGAAGTGCTCTTCCGCTTCGCCGGCATAGAGCGTGATGCCGAGGTCGAGCGCCTCCTGCAGCTCCGGCGGCAGGTCCTTCAGCATCGACAGGCAGCCGGAGACGTGGAAGCCGCCGATCGCGACGGGAATCCCGCGGGAACGGAGCTGTCTTGCGATCGCCATGGCGCGGGGAAACTGGTTCGACTGCACGCCGGCGAGGCAGACGATGCCCGAGTGCCCGGGCCGGTCGATCCGCGCCGCGATCTTCTCGATCGGCACGCGGACGTTCATCTCGTCGTAGGCGTCGACCTCGATCGTCACATCGTCGCCGAGCACCCGGCGCTCGGCGCAATCGCGCGCAATGGCATAGAGGCAGGCCATCGAGTTCGACGGGATCCAGGCTCTCCACCACTGGATGACGTAGCCGTCCCGGTCGTAGTGCGAGGGCTTGACGATCTCCACGTGAAAGGTTGCCGCCACGCCGCGCTCCCCGAGCAGTGCCAGGGCGAATTTAGCAGGAATCGGCAGGTTCCGTAGTGTCTTTCGGGTCACGCACGAGGGGCCGTCCGAGGCGCTGGGGTGTTGCGCATCCGGCACGCCCGGCAGGTAATACTTCGCTAACCCTGCCAAAGGATTGCGTGCAACCGTCGCATTGGATTTGCATTAGGACTACAGGCGTTGCGTCGTGATTTGTCCGATCGAGCCATGCTGGCGTGTGACCTCATCATGAATGTGCGGGCTTCCCGCACCATTTCCGCCGATCAGGTGGATCAGCTGGAGCGGATAGTGTTTGCCGGCGGTGCGCCCGGCCCCGATCAGCTCGAACTCCTTGATCGCGTCCGCTCCTACGTCCAGCGGGCCCATCCGCGCTGGGCAGAGCTCCTGGAGCGCGCGGCCCGGGAGGCCGCGGCAGAGGACGGGCAGACGGATCGCGCTTCGGCGCCCGGAACGGCCGCCCGGGCGGCCTGACGCCTCCGTCGCCGAAATACCCGCCCCGTCAAAGCTTCCTTAGCCTTTCTGCGGCAGGTTTCCCCGCGAATCATGCGCAAGGGGGAACGCGATGCACACCCGCGATGTCGTCGCCGATATCGAGGCTTCGAAGCGGATCAGCGCCGGTGACGTCACCGAGCTCCGCCGTTCGATCTACCACGATGGCGCCGCCGAGGCCGGCGAGGTCGAGCGCCTCTTCAGGATAGACGAGGCGGCGAGCGAGCACGACGCCACCTGGCCGCAGCTCTTTGCCGAGGCGGTCTGCGACTATCTGGTCGAACAGGTCGAGCCGCACGGCTATATCAGCCAGGCCAACGCAGACTGGCTGATCGAGCGGATCGGCCGGGACGGCACCGTGAAGACCGCGACCGAGCTCGAGGTGCTCGTCAAGGTGCTGGAGCGCGCCAAGTCCAGCCCCGAGCGGCTTTCCGCATTCGCGCTCGAGCAGGTGAAGAAGGCCGCGGTGGACGGCGAAGGGCCGCTCGCCTGCGGCCGCGACCTGGAGCCCGGCCGCATCGGCCGCGCCGAGGTCGATCTGATCCGCCGCATCCTCTACGTCTTCGGCGGAGACGGCAACGTCGCGATCACGCACTCCGAAGCGGAAGTCCTCTTCGACATCAACGACCACACCGCCGAGGCGGAGAACGATCCTGCGTGGAGCGATCTCTTCGTCAAGGCGGTCGCCAACTTCATGATGGCGGCGTCCGGCTATGCCGTGCCGAGGCGGGAGGAGGCGTTGCAACGCGAGGAATGGCTCGATTCCGCGTCCGGCGGCATCGGCGACTTCTTCGGCCGCATGGCGTCCGGGGGTCTCCGCGGCATCCTCGCCGCGTACCGCCAGCCGGGCACCGAGGAGATCATGGCCAAGCGCAACGCCGGACGGAACGCGGCGATCGCGAGCGCCGAGACCGTCACCGCCGAGGAAGCGGAATGGCTCGCGCGGCGGATCGGCCGCGACGGCGTCCTGCACGACAACGAGAAGGCGCTCCTGCGCTTCATCCACGACGAGGCGCCGTCCGTGCACCCGTCGCTGAAGTCGCTGATAGACAAGGCGGCCGCCTGATCTCGTCCCTTCGGCTTTGTCATCCCCGGAAACGCCGCATAGGCCGCGTTGTCCGGGACCCATAAGCCGCGGGGCCGGCGAAGCCGCTCGCCAACGCAATCTCAAGAACACTGTGATTTTGGGTCCCGGTCTCGGCCTGACGGCCGAACCGGGATGACAATCGAGAAGTGTACGCTCGGCGAGGTGGGGTCACCCGATTGCCACCGGCCGCGTTTCCCGCCATGCAGGCGGGATGACCATCCCTTCCGCGCCGCTGCCGGGGGTGGGAGGGACGGCCTCCCATGACCAGCGCGCGCTTATTGGCGGCCTCGCCCTCGTCCCTCTTGCGACGGTCCTGCTGTCGGGGCAGGACGCGGTCGCGAAGTATCTCGCCGCCGATATATCGCCCGGCCAGATCACCTGGGCGCGCTTCCTGTTCCAGATTCTGCTGACGCTTCCCTTCCTGCTCTACTTCCAGGGCTGGCGCGGGCTCGTGCCCAACCGCTTCGGTGCGAACGTGATGCGCGGCGCGCTGCTCGCCGTGGCGAGCACGCTCTACTTCATCTCTCTCAAGTTCATGGCGCTGGCCGACGCGCTCGCCATCGTGTTCATCCAGCCTTTCATCCTCACCATCCTCTCGGCGGTCATCGACAAGGAGCAGGTGGGCTGGCGGCGGCGCATCGCGGTTGCGGCGGGCTTCGTCGGCGTGCTCATCGTCGTGCAGCCGAGCTGGAGCGTGTTCGGTCCCGCATCGCTCATTCCGGCCGCCGCCGGCATCGCCTTTGCCTTCTACATTCTCCTGAACCGGCGCCTATCGTTCTTCGATACGCCGCTCACCATGCAGTTTACCGCCGGCGTCTCGGGCCTCCTCGTCCTGACGCTCGTCCTGGCGGTTGGCGGAGCGGCGGGATTGCCGGAGCTTGCCACGACGGCCGCCGTGGGGGGCCGGGAGGCAGCCTTCCTGCTCGCAATGGGCATCCTGGGCACGGCGGGACATCTCATGTTCGTGCGCGCCGGACGGGTCGCGCCGTCCTCCATCTTCGCGCCGCTGCAATATGTGGAGATCGTGTCGGC
>CAZMJQ010000386.1:0-3476 GCA_964566475.1 uncultured Propylenella sp.
CGCCTCGAACATCGTGCGCATGAAGGAGGCCTCCGCGATGCGCGAGGCGACGGCGGCGGTGAGCGACGTGGGCGGCGACAGCTCGCCCCAGATGGCCAGCAGAAACGCGAAGAAGTGCGCCACCCACGGGTCGATTCCGAGTGTCCTGAGCGGCGGCACGATGATGATGGCGACGATGATGTAGGTGGCGGTCGGCGGCAGGCCGGCCCCGGCCAGCCAGCCGAAGATCCAGGCCATCAGGATCGTCGCCAGGATGTGCCATTCCCCCAGATCGAGGAGGATTCCGCCCATGCGGTTGATGAAGCCCGTCACCGTGAACAGGCCGATCATGATGCCGAGCGTTGCCATGAGGAGCACCAGGTAGGACGCCATCTCGGCGTGCGTCTCGATGGTGGTCCGGACGTTGCCGAGCAGCGTCTCCTTCGCCACCGCCTCGTCCCTGAGCACGTACTTGAAGGCCAGGAATGCCGCGAGCAGCGCGAGAAACAGGGCGATCGCGGTGAACAGCGCCGCCCTCAGGGCGCCGTAGCCGAACCACCCCATCAACACGATCAGGAGTCCGATGGCGAGGAAGAAGATCGCCGTTTTCACCTGGTCGTACACGGCGACCGGCGGCACGACGACGGGATCGCTCGACAGCAGCCTCGAGCTGATCAGGTAGACGGCGAAGATGAGCGAGGCGAAATAGACGAAGGCGATGGCGAAGCCGCGGATCACCACCTCCCAGTAGGGAACGCCGAGGAACTCGGCCATCAGGAACCCGGCGACCGCCATCAGCGGCGGCATGATGAGCCCGCCCATCGACGCCGCCGTCTCCACCGCGCCGGCGAAGACCGGCGGCACGCCGTAGCGCTTCATCAGCGGGATGGTGAAGCTGCCCGTCACCGCCGTGTTGGCCGCGCCGCTGCCGCTGATCATGCCGACCGACACCGAGGCGAGGACGGCTGTCTGTGGAATCGTATGGCGGGAGCGCCCTGCAAGGCGCCGCATCACCTGCACCATGGCGCTCTGCGCCTCGAAGCCGCGGGCCGCCGCCGCCAGGAGCAGGAACGCGGCGATCACCGTCAGCGCCAGCTGCGCGTAGAGGCCGTAGATGCCCGTGGCGAGCTCCACCGTGCTCGATGTCACGACGCGATAGAAGCTTGTGCCCGGGTGCCAGAAGAAATCGACCGGGCTCAGGTAGCCGTACATCGTGTAGACCACGAGCACGACGTTCACCCAGAAGAGGATCGGGTGGAACTTGCGCGCCAGCTCCATGACCAGGAGGAACATCAAGAGCCCGACGACGAAGTCCTGCCGTGTGTAGGAGCCCTGGCGATAGATCGCGACCTGCTCGTAGTTCACGTAGAAATACGCGAACGCGTAGACGCAGATGCCGGCGTAGACGGCGACGATCGCATGGTTGGCGAGGGCCGGCAGCCGCGGATACAGGAAGTCGCTCTGGTAGAGGTAGAGGATCTGGAGCACGAGCGCCATCGGAACGAGCCGGGTCGCCAGCTGCCTCGGCCCGCCCAGCCCCGTGTAGAAGTACCAGCCGAGCCACACGAACATGACGAGCGCGAAGAGGAACGTCACGTTCCTCAGCGTCGCCATGTCCTTGATCCTGTCTCCCATGGCGGTCGCCCCGCTTCCGACCGGCGGACCCGGTCGATCGCCGCCGTTAGGTTAGGGCAATTGTCAGCCGAAGGCTCACGGGAATCCCGCGTCACCGTCCCGCTCGCCCCGACCGCTCCTCTCGATCCGCATCACGAAACCCGGCGGGCGCTGCGCCGCGTCGCGCACCCGCCCGCCGGCTGTCACAGTCGTCAGCTGCCGGCGATCGTCCAGGAATCGTTCCAGGCATCGTGCTCCTGGAGGAAGCGCGCCAGGCCCGGATGGACGGGAATGTCCGGATTGGCGCCGATGCCGCTCACCTGCATTCCGATGAAGTCCTCCGCCATCGGCGTGAAGCCCGCATCCGCCTCGGCCAGCTCGGCGCGCTTCTCGTAGAAGGCGGAGAGCATGGCGTAGACAACGTCCTCCGGCATGTCCGCGCGGACGTTATAGGCGAACAGGATCGGCACGCCGTAGACTGTCTCCACGCCGACATCCTTGCTGAAGGCGATCGAAGGATCGACCGCTTTCGGCGCCAGGCCGGCGGCGGTCAGCTTCTCCACTTCCTCCGGGCACGGATTGATCACCTTGATATCGGCCCGGAGCCCCGTCTCGCGCCAGTAGGAGGCGAGCGACCGCCCCGCCGTCGTGTAGGCGACGGCGCCGACGATGGAGCCGGATTCCAGCGCGTCGGCCTGGGTGGCCGGATCGATCTCGACGTGATTGAACTCGTAGCCGAGCGCACCGTGAATGCGCTGGAAGTTGAGCCAGTTCATGAACCCGGCCGTCGTGTAGAACACCGGCTCGCCGGAGAAGTCGCCCCAGCACTGGTACTGGTCGGCGGTCGCGGCCGGCGCCGCCATGAAGGATTCCATCGGATAGGCGTACCAGGTGTGGACGAGCTGCCCCTCGCCCGGTGCGTAATCCTGGAAGCCGCCCTGCCCGTCATAGAGCTGGCGCATGCCGACATCGGCCGTGTAGCCGATCTCCGCCTCCCCATCCATGGCGGCCTTCATGGCGCCGGTGGTGGAGGGATACGGGTTGACGGTCACCGTGTAGTCGCCGCCGAGCGCCTCCTCCAGGATGCTGATCATGGAGCTGGCGACCATGTAGCCGTAGGAGCCGGTGTTGGACGTCGCCCAGCGGATCGACTGGCGCTGTGCCTCCGCCGATTGCAGCATCGCATCGGCTGCGACCATGCAGGCGACGCTCGCGGCGCCTGCGCTGAGAAGGCGAAGTGTTCTCCTGTTCGGCATAGCCATTCCTCCCTTATTGGCGCGTCCTTCGCGCCAGGCTGTCGTTTTTCGCAGTCCTGCGACGAAGGTAATGATTTGAGGACGGGGGTCCAGACCAAAAAGCCCGCTGCGCTTGCGGCACCGCAGCATATGCGCGCGTGGGGCGCGCCCGCGTCCCGTCGCCGCTCAGGAGCCCGCGGCCTGCGGCAGCCCGTCGCCGATCTCGTAGTAGTCGCCCTTCTCGCCGACGAAGATATGATCGGCGAGGCTGAGGCCAGTCGGCTCGTCGAGGCACCCCATGCAGATCGAGACCCTGTCCGACCCGTCGCGCTCCCAGAAGAGGTGCGCGCCGCAGACCCGGCAGAACCCCCGCCGCGCATGCTCGCTCGCAGCGAACCACGTCAGCACGTCAGCGCCGCTGACATCGAGCCCCGCGCGGCCGACCTGAGTGGCGGCGAGGTAATGCCCCGACTGCCGGCGGCAGCTCTTGCAGTGGCAGGCCTTCGGCGGGCGGAACGGGCCGGTCGCGACGAAGCTGACCGCGCCGCAATTGCAGCGGCCCGTCAGCTGCTTATCCGACATGCTTGCGGAACAGCTCGAGCGAGCGCCCCTTCGCGCGCTTGGCCGATCCCGCCTCCCAGTTGGCGC
>CAZMJQ010000387.1:0-6030 GCA_964566475.1 uncultured Propylenella sp.
ACTATCTGGTCCGCTACACCAACGCGCATGTCCTGGTGATCTCAGAGGTCGGCGCGTCCGACGACGGCCTCTTCCTGCGCAACGCCGAGGGCAGGCTGCTGGCCTGGGACAAGCGAAGCGAAGTCCCAGCGGATGCCCTGCGGGCCGGTCTCGCCCCGGCGCTCAGCGGCCGCTTCTCCGCCAACGGCCGCACGTGCACGCCCGTGTTCCAGCTGATCGCAGAGCGCTATCTCGACAGCGCCTATTCGCCCGACGCGGTCGCCGCGACCTGCGGCGTCCCCACATCCACCATCCGGCGCATTGCCGCCGAGCTCGCCCACGTCGCATTCGAGGAGGCGATCGAGTTGCCGGTCGCGTGGACGGACTGGGCCGGCCGGCGCCACGAGACGATGCGCGGACGGCCGATCGCCATGCACGCCATGCGCGGCATCTCCGCCCACTCCAACGGCTTCCACACCTGCCGCGCGCTGCACCTCCTGCAGGTGCTGCTCGGCACGGTGGACGTTCCCGGCGGCTTTCGTTTCAAGGCTCCTTATCCAAAGCCGGCCCCGCCGCGGACCAGGCCCGCGGGCAAGGACGGCGGCAGGCCGGACACGCCTCTCCCCGGGCAGCCACTCGGCTTCGTGACATCCCCCGAGGACCTGCTCGTCGACGGCACCGGCGGCCCGATCCGCATCGACAAGGCGTTCTCCTGGGAGGCGCCGCTCGCCGCCCACGGCCTCATGCACATGGTGATCGCCAACGCTTGGCGCGGCGATCCCTACCCGATCGACACGCTCTTCATGTACATGGCCAACATGGCGTGGAACTCGTCGATGAACACGGCGGGCACCATCGCCATGCTCACCGACAAGGACGAGTCGAACGAGTACCGCATTCCCTTCATCATCTATTCCGACGCCTATTTCTCCGAGACCGTCGCCTATGCCGATCTCGTGCTGCCGGACACGACCTATCTGGAGCGTCACGACTGCATCAGCCTGCTCGACCGCCCAATCAGCAGCGCCGACGGGCCGGGCGACGCCATCCGCCATCCGGTCGTGCTTCCCGACCGGGACGTGCGGCCGTTCCAGTCGGTGCTGCTCGATCTCGGCGCGCGGCTGAAGCTGCCGGCCATGGTCGACGAGACGGGGCAGCCGAAATACCGCGACTACGCCGACTACATCGTCCGCCACGAGCGCTCGCCCGGCATCGGCCCGCTCGCCGGTTGGCGCGGCCCTGACGGCGGCGCGCACGGCCGCGGCGCCCCCAATCCCGATCAGCTCCATCGCTACATCGAGAATGGCGGCTTCTGGCGGCACGAGCTCGACGAAGACCAACGCTATTACAAGATGGCCAATCGCGGCTACCTCGACTTCGCGGTGGAGATGGGATTTCTCGCCAAGGCCGAGCCCATCGTCTTCCAGCTCTATTCGGAGCCGCTGCAGCGCTTCCGCCTCGCCGCGCGCGGCCACGGCCCCGTCGTGCCCCCCGAGCAGAAGCGCGAGCGCCTCGAGACCTACTTCGACCCGCTACCGTTCTGGTATGCGCCGTTCGAAGAAGCGATGACGGACCCGGCCGCATTCGACCTGCATGCCATCACGCAACGCCCCATGCACATGTACCATTCCTGGGGCTCGCAGAATGCCTGGTTGAGGCAGATCACCAGCCAGAACCGCCTCTTCATTCACCGCGAGACGGCCGCCCGGCTCGGCGTTGCGGACGACGACTGGGTCTGGGTGGAAAGCCACAACGGCCGCGTGAAAGGACAGGTGCGTCTGGTCGACGGCGTGAACCCTGAGACCGTGTGGACGTGGAACGCCGTCGGCAAGCGCCGCGGCGCATGGATGCTGAAGGACGGCGCGCCGGAGTCGGAGAAGGCCTTTCTCCTCAACCATGCGATCAGCGAGTTCCTGCCCGGGGACGCGGAGACCCGCCGCTATTCGAACTCCGATCCGGTGACCGGCCAGGCCGCGTGGTTCGACCTGCGCGTGCGCGTCACGAAGTGCGCCGCCGATGAGGTGGACCGCGCCGAGCCACAGTTCGCGACTCTTGCAACACCCCCCGGCATCGCACCGGCGCCAGGCCTGCTGCAGTTCGGCGCCGAGTTCCGGCGCTGGCGCGAGGCGCGGCAATGACAAGCCTGCCGTCCCACACGGACAAGAAGCTCGGCCTCGTCATCGACCTCGATACGTGCGTCGGCTGCCAGGCCTGCGTGACGAGCTGCAAGGACTGGAACACCGGCGGCCACATGGCGCCGCTGACCGACATCGACCCCTACGGTGCGGGCGCGGACGGCGTGTGGTTCAATCGCGTCCACACCTACGAGCAGACCGGCTGCGAGAGCGCCTCCGGCGGCAGCCGCACGGTGCACTTCCCGCGCTCCTGCCTGCACTGCGAGGACGCGGCCTGCGTGTCGGTGTGCCCGACCGGCGCCTCCTACAAGCGCACGTCCGACGGTATCGTGCTGGTCGACGAGGACAAGTGCATCGGCTGCAAGCTGTGCAGCTGGGCCTGCCCCTACGGCGCGCGCGAATTCGACGCCGAAGTCGGCGTCATGAAGAAGTGCACGCTGTGCATCGACCGCATCTACAATGTAAACCTCGACGAGGCCGACCGCGTGCCGGCCTGCGTCGCCGCCTGCCCGACCGGCGCGCGCCATTTCGGCGATCTCGGCGACCCGGCCTCGCCGGTCTCGCGTCTCGTGGCGGAGCGCGACGGCGTCGACCTCATGCCCGAGCTGGGCTACCGCCCGACCAACAAATACCTGCCGCCGAGGCCGCGCAACACCGCCCCGGCCGCCTCCGCGCCCCACGCGCTCGAGCCGTCGACCGCCGAGCGCGGCTTTCTCGGCTGGGTCGACAAGATGCTCTCGCGCTGATGCATCCGGCGCTTTCCGTCGTCTTCTTCACCACTGCGACCGGCGCCGGCTACGGGCTCCTCGCCCTCCTGGGCGTCTCCGTCGCGCTCGATATGATCGCACCGGACCGGTGGCTCGGCTTCGTCGGCCTCGGGCTGGCGCTCGGCCTCATCACCGCCGGCCTCCTGTCGTCGACCGCCCACCTCACGCATCCGGAGCGGGCCTGGCGCGCATTCTCGCAGTGGCGCTCGTCATGGCTCTCGCGCGAGGGCGTCGCCAGCGTCCTCACCTATGTACCAGCCGGCGCTTTCGGCATCGGCTGGGTCGTCCTCGGCCGCACCGACGGCTTCGTTCCCGCCGCAGGGTTGGTCATGGCCGCCGGCGCGCTCGTTACCGTCTTCACGACGGGCATGATCTACGCGTCGCTGAAGCCCATCGCGCAATGGCACAGCCGCTTCACCGTGCCGGGCTATCTGATCTTCGCGCTCATGACCGGGGCCGTGCTGCTCAACGCGGTCCTGCGCCTGTTCGGGAACGATGCCCACGGCGCCGCTCTTCTGGCGTTGATCGCCATTGCTGTCGGCTGGGGGTGGAAGACCGCGACGTGGCGTTACAACGACCGGCTCGCGCCGGCATCGACTGCCAACACCGCGACCGGCCTCGCCGGCGGCGCGATCCGCTCCATCGAGTGGCCGCACACGGAGGAGAACTTCGTGCTGAAGGAGATGGGTTTCCGCATCGCCCGCAAGCACGCCGCGAAGCTCCGCCGCTTCGTGCACCTGCTCGCCTTCGGAGTGCCGCTCGCGGCCACCGCATTGTCCCTCTTCGCCGCGAACGGCATCGGCGTCGCAGCGGCGATCGTCGCGGCGATCGCGCAGGCCCCGGGCATGCTCATCGAACGGTGGCTCTTCTTCGCCGAGGCCAGGCATGCCGTCACCCTCTATTACGGTCGGTGAGCGGGTGCGGGGGTCCTGCCGCGGCCCCGGGTGTGACCGCCTTCAGTCGAGCGGCACGCTGAGCGTTGTTGCCTCTTTCTTGACGTGGTAGCGAAATGCAATGCCGGGCATCAGTTAAGCCCAGCCTCTCCACCGATAGATCAAGAGTCCCAGCAGCTCCTTCAGCGTGGCGGTAGTGCGGGCGAGCGCTGCGGCGTCGGGCAGGAGGTCGAGCACGGTTTCGTAGAGCGGATAGGCGGCGCGGATGTCGGCGGGAACGGGCGTCGCGTCGAGGCCGGCGGCCCGGAACGCGGCGAGCGCGCGCGGCATGTGCGCGGCGGAGGTGACGAGCAGGCCCGTCCGCCATCCCTCTGCGCGGAAGATCTCCGCCGTGTTGATCGCGTTCTCGCGCGTGTTGCGGCTCGCGGTCTCCAGCACAAGCGCGTCCCGCGGCACGCCGAGCTCGATCAGGAGGCCGGCGATGAGCTCCGCCTCGGGCGCCACGCCCCGCTCCCACGGCAGGTTGCCGCCAGCGACGACGATGACCGGCGCCTTGCCGGCGCGATGGAGCCGCATCGCCTGGAGCAAGCGGTCGGCCGCATCGCCGAGGTCGGGCGTGACGCGCGGCGGGAGCGGCTGCGCCACGATGCCGCCGAGCAGGATGATGGCATCGGCGTCCGGCGCCTCCGCGACCGGGACCGGCGGGTGCTCCGCCTCCAGCCGCACGGTGAGCCAGTCGGCGAGAAGCGGCGTTGCCGCGATCCACAAGCCGGCCAGAGTGACCGCGAGCAGCGCGGCGGCGAGACGACGGAAGCGGGTCCGCATCAGCGTGAGGGCGACGATCCCGGCGAGGATCGCCGCGCCAAGCGGATAGACGAAAAGAGGGAGGAGCTTGGTCAGAAGGAGACTCATGGCGTCCCCCAGCGTATCGCAGTCCGGGATTTGCGGAAGTCCTGCAAACGAAGCTCGCGTTCGCCTGCTTCGCCAGCTTCGGCCACCGTCAGAGGGAGGTCAAAGCGACGCCTGCGCGGGGTGGGATAGGTCGCGGAAGTGCGCGATCGTCGGCTGAAGGCCCTCGTCGAGGCCGACCTTCGGGACCCAGCCGAGCCTGTCGCGCGCCAGCGCGATATCCGGCTTGCGCTGCCTCGGATCGTTGGCCGGCAGCGGCGCAAGGCTGAGGCAGCTCCGCGAGCCCGTCGCCACGATCACCTTCTCCGCCAGCGTCCTGATGGTGAATTCCACCGGGTTGCCGAGATTGACCGGGCCGGTGAAGCCGGGCTCGCTCTCCATCAGTCGCACCAGTCCGTCGACGAGGTCGGACACGTAGCAGAAGGAGCGCGTCTGGCTGCCGTCGCCGTAGAGCGATATCGGTTCGCCCTTCAACGCCGCCACGATGAAGTTGGAGACGACGCGGCCGTCGGCCGGATGCATACGGGGCCCGTAGGTGTTGAAGATGCGCGCCACCTTGATGTCGAGCCCGTGCTGCCGGTGATAGTCGAAGAACAGCGTCTCGGCACAGCGCTTGCCCTCATCGTAGCAGGAGCGCGGGCCGATCGGGTTGACGCGGCCCCAATAGTCCTCGCGCTGCGGGTGGACCTCCGGGTCGCCGTAGACCTCGCTGGTCGATGCCTGCAGGATGCGGCATTTCAGTCGCTTCGCCAGCCCCAGCATGTTGATCGCGCCGTGCACGGAGGTCTTCGTCGTCTGCACTGGGTCGTGCTGGTAGTGGACGGGCGAGGCGGGACAGGCGAGGTTGTAGATCTCGTCGACCTCGACATAGAGCGGGAACGTCACGTCGTGGCGGATCGGCTCGAAGAGCGGGTGCGCGCCGAGGTGCGCGATGTTCCGCTTGGTGCCTGTGAAGAAGTTGTCGACGCAGATCACCTCGTGGCCGTCGCCGAGAAGCCGGTCGATCAGGTGAGAGCCGAGGAACCCGGCCCCGCCCGTGACGAGGATGCGCTTGCGGCTGTCGTAAGCGCGCGTCAATCGACCCGCGTGGACTGCATTGTACTCACACGTTCTCGCGGCGGTGCCAGGCGAAGGCGTCCTTGATGACATCCGACAGCGTGTGCGCGGCGCGCCAGCCGATGACGGCCTCTGCCTTGGCTGGGTCTGCGACAAGCCGGGCAGGGTCGCCGGCGCGCCGCGGCGCGATCTCGTGCGGGACGGTCCGGCCCGTCACCGACTCGACCGTGCGGATGACCTCGGCCACCGATGCGCCCTGCCCCGTGCCGAGGTTCAGCGCCTGCGTCTCGC